>NZ_BMDZ01000046.1 GCF_014636235.1 Tistrella bauzanensis | reverse complement strand
CCAGGCGCAAACTTGCTACGTGGGACACACAATACCTCATGGCGGCTCTGCAAGCGCGTTAACCTGGACTCGTTGCCCTGGCGGTTCAGATCGTGGGGGAATTCCAGTCGGCCAATGCCGGGCTGGGCTATCTGATCGTCTATGGCAGCCAGATCTTCCGCATGGACATGGTGATGGCCGCGATCGTGATTCTGGCGATGATCTCGCTGGTGATTTATCTGGCGATCCAGGCCGTCGAAACCCGGCTGGCGCGCGGCGGCAACGGGCATTGAGTGGTTGGGGCATTGAGTGGTTGAAGCATTGAGCGGTGGGGCAGGGCGGCCTTCACGGGCGGCTCCGACGATCCGGCCCCCCGTTCTGGCTCATTGCCAGAGTTCTGGTGACGTGGTACCCATATTTGTATACAAAAGATAGTATGGAATTCTTCCCAATAAAGGAGCCACAGAATGGGCGTGATCACGCAGGACTGGCTGATCGCGGCGGTGGTCATCGCCGTGGCGGCCTGCCTGCAAGGCACTGGCGGCGTCGGCTTCGGCATGGTGGCGGCGCCGGTGATGGCGATCCTGATGCCGGAACTGCTGCCCGGCCCGATGCTGCTGCTGGGGCTGATGGTGGCGGTGCTGGCGGTGGCCCGGGAACGGGCGGCGCTCGACCCCAAGGGGCTGGGCTTCGCGCTGGCCGGCCGGCTGCCGACCTCGATCCTGGCGGCCACCCTGATCGGCGTGCTGCCCCTGCGCATGCTGTCGATCGTGTTCGCGCTGGTCATTCTGGCCGGGGTGGCGATGAGCGTCGCCATCACGCTTCGCGGCCGGCGCATCGTGCCGTCGCCGGGCAAGCTGTTCGCGGCCGGCCTGGTATCGGGCTTCATGGGCACGATCACCTCGGTCGGCACACCGCCGATCGCGCTGGTCTATCAGAACGCCGATGCGCCGGCGCTGCGCGCCACCATCGGCGCCTATCTGGTGGCGGGCACGCTGATCTCGATCGCGGCCCTGGCGGCGGTCGGCCGGTTCGGCCTGCATGATCTCACACTGGGCGCCTGGCTGGCGCTGCCGCTGGCGGCGGGTTTCGCCATCTCGGGCCCGCTGGCGTCGCGGCTGCCGCGCGCAGCGATGCGCTGGCTGGTGCTGGCGCTGTCGGGGGCGGCGGCGGCACTGCTGCTGATCAGGCAGATGATATAGGGCCGGCGCCTGACAGGGGGGGCGCGCTCTGGCCGCTCAAGAACCCATCGCCGGCGCGGGCGACATGGGCGGCGGCCCGTGCGGCCGCCAGATCCTCGTCGCCGGCGATCACCGCTTCCAGAATCCCGGCATGGTCGGCCCAGGCGTGGCGGCGCCGGGCGGGGGTGTCGGCGGTGAACAGCGCGGCGGTGCGGTCGCGCAGGCCGGTCATCAGATCCTGCAACACCCGGTTGCGGCCGGCTTCGGCAAGGGCGCGGTGGAAATCCAGGTTCAGCCCAGCCAGAAGATCGTCGCGGCCCTGCGCCATCGCGGCATCGCCCCGCGCCAGAATATCGCCGATCCGGCGCAGCATCTCGGGGTCGCGGCGCCGCGCCGCCATCCGGGCGGTCTGGCCTTCCAGAAGGGCGCGCACCTCGATCGTCTCGCGCGCTTCATCGGGGTTCATGCGGGCCACCAGCGCGCCGCGCCGGGGCAGAACCTCGACCAACCCCTCGGTCGCAAGCCCCCGGATCGCCTCGCGCACCGGGTTGCGCGATACCCCATAGATATCGGCCAGCCGATCTTCGATCAGCCGGTCGCCCGGCTTCATCGCCCCGGTCAGGATGGCCTTGCGGATCTCGGCGCGCACCCGCTCATGCAGCGGGCTGTGGGTCTCGCCAAGGCGCGGTCCGTCGTCGGGGCGCGGCATCGCTCAAAAATCATCCCGTCTGGGTGGGGCGAAGGGTGTCGGGTGAATTGTACTTGGTATACGAAATCGGGTGCAAGTGGCAGATCCGGGCCGGCGCGCGCGGCGCGCACACCGGCCCGGCCGGGATCACACCTCCGCCGCGCCGCCGTCGCAGGGGATGGTGGCGCCGGTGGTATAGGCGGATGCGCGCGAGGCCAGGAAGATCGCGACGCCGGCGATGTCTTCCGGCTGGCCGATGCGGCCGCGCGGCACTTCGGCCACCACCTCGTCGCCGCGCTCCGCCAGGGTGGCGGCCATCATCTGGCTGGGGAAGGGGCCGGGGGCGATGGCGTTGACCAGGATGTTCTCGGCCGCCAGCCGCTTGGCCAGATGGCGGGTCAGCATGATGCAGCCGGCCTTCGATGACGAATAGGCATAGGTATCCAGGAAGGGTGGGTTGATGCCATTGATCGAGGCGATGTTGATCACCCGCGACGGCGCCTCGGCGGTGGCGGCGGCGCGCAGCATCGGCAACAGGGTCTGGGTCATGAAGAACACCGACTTCATGTTCAGGTCCACGACCTTGTCCCAGCCGCTTTCCGGATAGTCGTCGATATCGGCGCCCCAGGTTGCGCCGGCATTGTTGACCAGAATGTCGAGCGTCTGCTCCCGGGCGCCCAGTTCCGCCGCCAGTGCCTTGATGCCCTCGACTGTCGACACGTCGGCCGGCAGCGCGATGCAGGTGCCGCGTTCTGAAAGCTTGTCGGCGATCTGCTGGCAGACCTGTGCCTTGCGCGACGATACATAAACCGTGGCGCCGTTCTCGACATAGCCGGTGGCGATCATCTCGCCGATGCCGCGTGAACCGCCGGTGACCAGCGCCACCTTGCCGCTGATGTCGAACAGATTGCGCATCTGGGGCGTCTCCCTTGTCGTTTCTGAGCCAGCCGGCCTGCGCCGGCATCGTTCATTGCGTATCGCGCGGCAGCATAGGCGTGTGCCGCCCCTGGTGGAAGGGGTGCGCCGTCATGTTCTGTCTGATGGAACAGCGGTGCATCGGGTGCGTGGTCGGTCGCGGTCAGAGCATGATCTCGACCAGCGTGCCCTCGCCGGGGGTGCTCGACACCTCGATCTGACCGCCATGCCGGTGGACCAGAAACCGTGCCAGCGGCAGGCCCAGGCCGGTTCCGGCCTGTTTGCGGCCCATGGCGTTGTTCACCTGCGCGAACGGCATCATCGCCACCGTGATGTCCTCGGCGGTCATGCCGATGCCTTCGTCGCGCAGCCGGATCAGCAGGCGGCGGTCGGCTGCCCCGGCGGGCGGCGGGCCCAGCCACAGATGGATGCGCCGGCCTTCCGGCGTGAACTTGATGGCGTTCGACAGCAGGTTCAGCAGCACCTGCCGGATGCGCAGCGGATCGGCATCGATGCTGGCCGGGGCCATGTCGCTTTCGATATCGATGGTCAGGCCGGCGGCGTCGGCCAGCGGCTGCACCATCTCCACACAGCCGGTTGCCAGCGCCACCGGGTCCAGCGCTTCGATCTTCAGTTCCAGGTGGCCGGCCTCGATCTTGGCGAAATCGAGCACGTCGTTGATCATGTGCAGCAGATGCTGGCCGCTGATATCGATCTGGCGGGCGAAGCCCTTATAGCGCGCATCCCCCAGCGGGCCGGCGATCTCGGTGGCGATGGCGCCGGCATAGCCGATGATGGCGTTCAGCGGCGTGCGCAGTTCATGGCTGACATTGGCCAGGAACCGCGATTTGAAATCATTCGCCGCCTTCAGTTCCGCGGTCCGCTCGGCCACCCGCCGTTCCAGCGTCTCGTTGGCCTGTGCCAGCGCGTGGGTCATGGCCTGCTGGCGGCGCTGCGCCTGGGCCTGAGCGTGCAGATGAAAATACAGCACCAGGGTGATGGTGAAGATGACGATCCCGCCAAGAATGCCGGCTCGCTGGAAATGCGCCAGAACCGCCTGATAATCGGCGTCCAGCCTGACACGCTCTTCGTTCAGGATGTCGCGGGTGACGCCGCGGATCGCGTCCATGATCTCCATGCCATAGTTGGTGCGGACCATCCCCAGAGCCGCATCCATTCCGCCCGACCGTCGCACGCCGATGCTTTCGGCAAGCTCGGCCATCTTGCTGTTGGCAAGGCCGGTCAGCAGGGCTAGCCGCGATCTCTGGTCGGGATGCCCGGCCAGCAGAACGTCCAGTTCGGCCAATCGTCTGCGCAGAATCCGGTCCGACTGGTCATAGGGGTCCAGATAGTGGTTCTCGCCGGTCAGGATGAAGCCGCGCTGGCTGGTTTCGGCGTTCAGCAGCGTGATCAGGATGCCGTCGACGGCCCCGATGATCTCTTGAGTACGGTCGGCGCGCGAGAACGCGCCATGCATGCGCGCGCCGGTGATCAACGCCGCGCCGCATACGGCGATCGCGAGCAATGCGGCGACAATGATCGCAACCGAGACCGGAACCCGTCTGCGGGCGATGGTGGGCATTCCGTGCACCCTGTCTGCGGTAGGTGGCGCCGCATGGTGTCGACCGTGACCGCGGTCTTCCGCGCCAGCCTCTTGACCATATTATGCGACACAGATCGTAAACAAAAAGCGATTGATCCTTCATCGAATTCGCGTTGGTGCTACAGCGGCCCTGTTGATAATGGTTTAATGTTGAACTATATAGTTTATCGTTAAACGATATAGCGGAGACGATGATGCGGCGGAACGGCGATGAGCATATGAAGCCGGCGCGGCGCCGGCTGTTGAAACTGGGTGTCGGTGGCGGGGTGGGCGTGTTGGCGGCGGGTGGCCTGTTGGCTGTCGATGCCTTGCGTCCGCCCCGGCTGGCGGTGCGTCCATGGCAGGCGGCGGCTGATGACGGCCCGGTCGATCTGGCGGCCGGCCTGGCGGCGGATCTGCGGGTCCGGCTGCTGGCGCGCGCGATCCTGGCGCCCAATCCCCATAACCGCCAGCCCTGGCTGTTCACGCTGCCGGCCGGTCAGCCCGATCTGGTGGCGATCGGCTGCGATCTGGACAAGCGCCTGCCGGAAACCGACCCCTTCGACCGGCAGATCACCATCGGCTTCGGCTGCCTGATCGAATTGCTGCGGCTGGTGGCTCTGGCGCAGGGGGTCGCTGTCAGCATACAGCCGCTGCCCGAGGGCATGCCCGATACGCGGGCGGGGGGGCGTCTCGATGCCCGGCCGGTCGCCCTTGTGCGCTTCGACCGCGCGGGCACGGTGTCGGATGCCGACCGCGCGGCGGCGCTGCGTCTGGTCGACGCGCTGCCGGACCGGCGTTCGACGAAGGAGCCGTTCGACGATCGCGCCCTCACCGGGACCGAGGCATCGGCGGTGCTGGGGCTTGCGGCCGGTGCGGCCGGCACCGCCGGTGGTGGATGGGCGGGCGCCCCCGCGGCACCGGCCGCGATGATCGCGCCGGCGGTGGTGGCTGCCGTGCGGGCCATCGCCTGGCAGGCCTGGGTGATCGAGGCCGAAACCCCGGCGGCCTTCATGGAAAGCGTGCGTCTGATGCGCATCGGCCGGGCCGAGATCGATGCCAATCCCGACGGCATCGCGCTTGGTGGCCCGAAACTGCAGCTTCTGCACCGTCTGGGCCTGTTGTCGCGCACGGATCTGGCCGATCC
Source organism: Tistrella bauzanensis (assembly GCF_014636235.1). Lineage (NCBI taxonomy): Bacteria > Pseudomonadati > Pseudomonadota > Alphaproteobacteria > Geminicoccales > Geminicoccaceae > Tistrella > Tistrella bauzanensis. The sequence continues at coordinate 40,150 of NZ_BMDZ01000046.1, read as the reverse complement.
GGACAGCGATGCCACCGCACTGGGCCGGCAGATCTATGACCGGATGATCGCGCAGACCCCGGCCTTTCTGGCCGTGGCAACCGCCGATGATGGCGGGCGGGCATCGGAACTGGCGGCCGGGGCCGCATGGATGCGGCTGGATCTGGCGGCGGCGGCCAGCGGCCTGGCGGTTCATCCGGTCAGTCAGGCCCTGCAGGAGTTTCCGGAGATGGCTCCGGCCTTTCAGGCGATGCATCAGACGGTTATGGCGGCCGGGGGGCCTGCGTTCCGCCAGAGCTTGCCGGCGGTGGCGGGGGATGCAAATCTGCGTCTTCAGATGCTGGGCCGCTTCGGCCATGGCCCCCATATCCCACCCAGCCCGCGCCACCCGGTTTCAGCCGCCCTTCGCACCTGATGGCGGCGGCGGGCGGTCGGCGGCCGGTCCCGATGGAGGACGCAGACGCTGAACCCCGAAGACGACATCACGGCCGGCGGCGATACCGATCCGCCCCTGTTCCAGTTGTTCAACGAGATCGGCATCATCGATCAGTTGGCGACGGCACAGTTGGAACGCCTGTTGCCCGATGGTCTGCGCGCGCCGCATTTCCATGTCCTGAACCATCTGACCCGGCTGGGCGATGGCCGCACGCCGGTTGCCATCGCGCGCGCCTTTCAGGTCACCAAGGGGGCGATGACCAACACCCTGCAACGGCTGGAGGCGCGATCGCTGATCCGCATCGAGCCCGACCCGGTGGATGGCCGCGCCAAGCGGGTGTTCCTGACCGATGACGGCCGGCGGATGCGCGACCGCGCGGTCGGCCGGGTGGCGGGATTCATGGCCGATCTGGCGCCGGTGGTATCGGATGACGATCTGGCGGTGCTGCTGCCGCGCCTGATGCGTCTCAGGATGCATCTGGACAGGGCGCGCGACTGAAGACTGGCGCCGTCAGCCCAATCGCTGGCGGATGGCCTCGATACGCGCGGCCCGATCGGTATCGGCTGCCACAGGATGCCAATCACCGGTCACCGGCGATGCGGTGGCGCGGGCGATCTGGGCGCGCACCACCGCCGCGTCGGCATCCGACGGATCGCCCCGGCGTGCGGTCACCCGGTCGATCAGCACGGTTTCGGGTGCCTGAAGCCAGATCCCGTCGAAACGACAGCCGACACCGGCCGCGACCGCGGCGATGGCATCGCGGGCCTCGGGCCGGTCGAACACCGCATCGGCGATCACCCCATGGCCGGCGGCCAGCGCCGCCGCGGCCTCTTGCGCCATCGCGCCATACACCCGTTCGGACATGGCAGGGGTATAGGCATCGGCTGCAAGGCGGGTGGTGGGTGCCACGCCGCACAGGCGTTTGCGGATCCGGTCGCTGGAAATCACCCGGGCTCCCGGCGCCGGTCCCACCAGATGGGCGATGGCGGCGGCGGTGGTCGATTTTCCGCTGCCGCTGAACCCGCCCACCGCCACCAGCCGTGGCGGTGGCGGGTTCAGCAGGTGGGCGGCAAGATCCAGATAATCCGCCGCCCCGGCTGTCGCGGCCGCGCGGGCATCGGCGTCGGCCATGTCGCGTGCGGCCGTGGCGCCGACATGGGCGCGGATGGTCGCTCGCATCGCCAGCAGCATCGGCAGCAGCGCCAGTCCTGCCCCCCGGTCGCTGGCGGCCCCGGCCGTGTCATCGCCAGCCGCATCCCCACCTGTGGCATCCAGATAGCGGTTCAGCAGCAGCGCCGCCTGCGGGGCGAAGCCACCATGCAACAGATCCATGATCAGGAAGCCCAGATCATACAGAACATCGGTGGTCGCCAGATCGTCGTCGAATTCGATGCAGTCGAACGGCACCGGCCGGCCATCGATCACCACGATGTTGCGCAGATGCAGGTCGCCATGGCCATGGCGCACCCGGCCCAGGTGTCCGCGCGCGTCCAGCAGCGGCGCCAGCCGGGCAAAGGCCGTGTCGGTGGCGGCAATCACCTGCCGGCGGCGGGCATCGTCCAGCAGATCGCCCGCGTCATCCAGTGCCGCGTGGTTGATGTCCAGCACCCGGCGCACCCGTGCGGCACCGTCATCGCGGCCGGCAATGGCGGCGGCGGCGTGAAAACCGGCCACGATCGCGCCCAGTTCGGCCACCAGCCGGTCATCCAGCCCGCCAGTCGCGGCAACCCGGTCCAGCAGGCCGCCCTCATCGAACCGGGCCATCTCGACCACGCCATCCAGCAGCGCGCCCGGCCCGTTCAGCACGGCAGCCCCTGCATCCGATGCGGTGATCCGGTGCACACAACGATAGATATCGGGGGCGGTGCGCCGGTTCAGGGTCAGTTCGCGATGACACATCGCCAGCCGGCGTTCGGCGGTGCCGAAATCCAGATAGGGCAGCCGCACCGCCTTTTTCAGCTTCATCACCCGGCTGGCGCCGATGAACACCAGCGAGATATGGGTTTCCACCAGCCGGGGCGGCTCTCCGTCGCCGGTGTCGAGTGCCGCCCGAAGACAGGCGATGGCCGCCGATTGATCCTGGGTGTGCATGCCGGTCCCCGTGCTGCCCGCGTGTTGTGATACAGGCACCAGTATAGCGCGGATCGCCATGGTTGTGGGCGAGGCGCATGGCCGCAGGCCCATGTGCTCAAAGCATGGCCGTGCGCCCGGAAAAAAAGAAGGCCGCGCACCGGATGATGTCCGGAACGCGGCCAAGGTGCGGGTTGGAGGATCACCCGGGAGAGAGCCGTGAAAAGATGGCGGCGCGGAGCGTGGCCGTCAGGCGGCGACCACGTCGCGCAGGAAGCCGTCGACCGAGCTCCGCAGCCGCGTCGAGCGGTCGGCCAGCGAGCGCGCGGCCGAGAGAACCTGGGTGGAGCCGGCTGAGGTGGTCTGTGCCGCCTCGCTGACGCCTGACATGTTCGCCGTGACATGGCTGGTGCCGAGGGCGGCCTGATTGGCGTTGCGGCCGATCTCGGCGGTGGCGGCAGACTGCTCCTGAACCGCGGCGGCGACCGCGCCGGCCATGTCGTTCAGCCGGTAGATGACCGTCGCGATATGGGAGATGGCACCGACCGCCTGATCGATGCTGGTCTGCATGCCGCCGACCTGATTGCGGATCTCATCGGTGGCCCGCGCGGTCTGGGTGGCCAGCGTCTTCACTTCCGATGCCACCACCGCGAAGCCCTTGCCGGCCTCGCCGGCGCGCGCCGCCTCGATCGTGGCGTTCAGCGCCAGCAGATTGGTCTGGCTCGCGATCTCGCTGATCAGGGTGATCACCGAGGCGATGGCGCGCCCGGCCTGATCCAGCTCGCCCACGAAGCTCTTGGCCCGGTCGGCCTCGTTCGAGGCATCGGTCGCCACCATCCGGGCATCCTCCATCCGGCGGGCCACCTCGGCCACGGTCGCGGTCAACTCCTCGGTCGCGGCGGCGACGGTCTGGACATTCACCGATGCCTGTTCGGCGGCGGCATTGACCGTGGCGGCCTGACGCGAGGTCTCTTCCGATCCCGCCGACAGAAGCTGTGCTGTCGCTTCCAGTTCCTCGGAAGCATGGCTCATCACGCCCAGCACTTCCGAGACGTCCTTGTCGAAGCCCAGGATCAGGCGGCTGACGTCTTCGGCACGCTTCAGCTTGGCCGCGTCCTGTACGGCCTGAAGGTCGGCCAGGCGCTGGCGTTCGATCGCATTCTCCTTGAACACCAGCATGGTGCGGGCGATATCGCCGATTTCGTCGCGCCGGCCGGTATTCGCAACCGTCACGTCCAGCCGGCCATTCGCCAGATCCTTCAGGCCGACAACGGTGGCGGCAAGCGGCCGCACGATGCCGCGGCTGGCGATCAGCAGGCCGAACACCAGACCTGCGGCAATGCCGGCCAGGGCCACGCCCATCACCACCAGTTCCACCTCATGCGCCATGGCCTCGGCCTCTTGCGCCGTCCGGTCGGCACGGGCGACGGTCGCGTTCACCAGCGCGGCGATGTCGCGTTCCAGGGCCGCGGCCATCTCGCGGCCATGGGCCGCTTCGGTGACCGATGCACGCTGATCGGCGCTGAGCACGCGGCCGGCGGCCTGTCCGGCCAGCCGCACCGCCTCGTCGATCTCGGCGAAATAGGGCACGATCCCGGCCTCGACCGCGGCGATCCGCGCCAGTTCCTCGGGGCTCGCCTGCGTCTTCAACCCGTTCAGCAGCGTCACCACCTCGGCCTCGGCCGCGGTGATGTCGGCCAGCGCATCGGCAAGCTGCGACGGATCCGCCGCGATCCGGTATTCGGCGCGGTTCAGATCGATGATCAACTGATTGGTCCTGGTGCCGTCGCGGACATTGTGGCCGGCCATCTTGACGGTCTCGGTCGCCATGCTCAGCCGTGTCAGGCCCCAATTCGCCAGCCCGGCAATGGCGGTTGCCACCAGCGCCATCATCATGATGACGATCAGGATCTTCGAAGATACCCGAAGGTTCGACAGCATTGTCATGATCATGGCTCAGACCCCAATATCAAATTCGTTCCAGACTGCTCTCTCTGAAATATGCCACCCAACAGTTGACTAACGGTAAAGAGAAGATCATGAATCGACAGGGCGATGCATGGATTCAGATAAATAGTGTTGAGTCTGGCATTTTGCGGAACCCGTGATCATTTTGCATGGCATTATGCGACATGAACCTTTCGTCATTACAGCGCGTGGCAGGAATGCTGATCGCTGTGACCTATATCGGGCAAGCGCCATCCAGCGGTGGGGGCATTGGGGCGGGGATGGGTTGGCACAGTGGCATGTGACGCTGCCAAAGGTGGTTTCAGGCGCTGATCGCGGCCCGTCATCGCGCGACATGGCCCGATTGGGGCGGAAAGGGTGGCAGATCCGGGTCCGGGCGGAGGATGTCCCGTAACGCAACGCTCCATGCCCGGGCGGTTTCGCGAATCCAGGTGCTGGTTCCGCGCCACGAAGACGCCATATCAACAAAGACACCGACCGTCGGGCACTGACGGAAGGGCCGCGCCCGCCGCGGCCCGGTGGTCGCGTTCAGTCAAGGGAGCCAGGACATGTCGCACGTCAATGCCTCGATCGGCAGCCTTCCCTATGCCGTTACCCTGTCCACCGGCGTCCATCGCCTCACCGCCGACGAGCCGGTCGCTATGGGTGGCAATGAGCAGGGGCCGACCCCGCATCAATTGCTGCTGTCCAGCCTCGCGGCCTGCACATCGATCACCTTGAAGATGTATGCGACCCATCAGCATTGGCCGCTGGACGGGCTGGACGTCACCGTCGCCTTCGCGCGCGACGAGGACGACGAGAACATCGTGGTCATCGATCGCACCATCGCGTTTCATGGCGATCTCAACGACGCCCAGACCGCCGCGCTGCTGGATCTGGCCGAGCGCACGCCGGTGACGCTGACCATCAAACCGGGCATGCCGGTGCGTACCGAGCTTCACCGCGATGCCGAGCTTGAAGAGGTATGAAAGGAACCGGGACCACCCGACACCTGAACCTGATTACCTGACCGCCAGCCCCCCGTAGCGGGCCCCCGCAACGGTCACCCCCGCAACCTCATCCCCGCAGCTGGCGGGTCACCACCCGGTCCAGCGTCTGCAGGAAGCTCGACCGGTCGCGCGCGGTCATCGGCTTCGGGCCGCGCAGGCCCTCGGCGCCGACACCGGCGCGCAAGTCGGCCATCAGCGCGCGCATCGCCAGCGCCGAGCCGATATTGGCGCCGGTGAACTCCCGACCGTCCGGGCCGATCGCGGCGGCGCCGGCGCCAAGACAGCGGCCGGCAAGCTGGATGTCGGCGGTGATGACGATATCGCCCGCCGTCGTGTCCTCCACGATCCGGTCATCGGCCGCGTCGAAGCCGTCGCCCACAATCACCCGTTCGACCAGCGGCCCTTCGGGAATGTTGATCCAGGCGTTGGAAACCACCCGCACCTTCAGCCCATAGCGTGCCGCGACCTTATAGACCTCGGCCTTCACCGGGCAGGCATCGGCATCGATATGGATGACCGGTCGGGTGGTCATGACGGGTCTCCGATCAGTCCGGCGGTGATGAAGGCGTGGGCGCGGGCCAGCAGGCGGGCGGCATTGTTGCGTCGGGGCAGTTCCACCAGCACGCCATCCAGTTCCACCCGCGCGGCACCCCGGGCGCGGGCGGCATCGAATCTATCGACGATCCGGCGGGCAGTGGCGATCTCGGCGGGCGATGGCGTCAGCACCGCGTTGATGGCCCCGGCGTGGCCGGGATCGACCAGGCTTTTGGCGGTATAGCCCAGGCGGCGGGCGCGGCGCGCGCAGGCGGCCGCCCCCTCGGCATCGCTCCAGGTATAGGGGCAGTCAACCGCGATCACCCCGGCCGCCACGCAATCGATCAGGAACCGGCCGCGGGCATGGTCCAGTTCGGCGGCGTCGCGGTCGCGTTCGGCGCCCAGATCGGCCGCCAGATCCTCGGACGCCATCAGGCAGCCGATCACCCGCGGGCTGGCGGTGGCGATCGCGGCGGTGGCAAGGATCCCGCGCGCGCTTTCGATGTTGGGCAGGATCGCGGTCGATCCCGGGCTCAGGCCGTGATCGCGCTCCATCTCGCCGATCAGCGCATCCAGTTCCACGATCCGGGCCGGGCTGTCGACCTTGGGCAAGGCCACGATATCGGGCGCGCCGGCCATCACCGCCGCCAGATCCTGACGGCCGTCCCCCGCGAGGGGATTGATGCGCACGCAGGCCACCCGCCCGGCGGCGCGCCACTGCCGATACAGCGCCGGCGCCAGATCGCGCGCCACCGGCCGCAGCGCCGGGGTGGTGAAATCCTCCAGATCCTGGATCAGCACATCCGCCTCGGTGCCGGCATCGGCGGTCGCGGGGGCGGCGCCATCGCGGAACAGCCATGTCCGGCACAGCCGGAAATCGGCCGGGCGGGGCGGTGTCTGGCGGGGTTGGCGTGGCGGCGTCTGGCGTGGCGGGCGGGTTTGCTGATCCATGGCGCCCAGGATACAGACCGCCCGGGCAGGGGGCAACGACCGCAAACGACCGGGCGATCGAGGCCGCCATCTCCCAATTCAAGGCGTGGATCAATGACCATCTTTGAACGCGCCGACGCCAGCCTCCTGCCCGGATTCACGCGCCGGTTCATCGACATCGCAGGCAGGCCGCTTCTCGTGGTGACGGGTGGCAAGGGTCCGCCCTTGCTGATGCTGCATGGCGACCCGCAAACCCATCTGTGCTGGCATCATCTGGCGTCAAAGCTGGCGGACCGGTTTTCGATCGTGCTGCCCGATATCCGGGGGCGAGGGGAAAGCCATAAGCCCGGCCATATCGAGGGGCGGAACGCTTATTTATAGCAAGCGTGACATGGCGGCTGAACGGCTCGCCGTCATGCGGTTCCTGGGGCATGACAGCTTCCTGCTCGTCGGCCACGACAGGGGTGCGCGGGTCGCGCGGCGACTGGCTTTGGACAATCCCGGGGTCGTCACCCGGCTCGTCGTCATGGACATCGTCCCGGCACTGGATTTCTACGAGAATTCAAATGCCGCGATTGCTCAGGATTACTTCTATTTTTCGTTTCTGACCCAGGACTATCCAATACTCGACCGGTTGATTGCCGGAGATCCGGACGCCTTTCTGCGGCTGATTCTGTCGGGGCTTTCGGATCGCCCCGTCCGATACGACGATCTGGCGTTGCAGGCCTATCTCACCGCGAACGCCACGCCCGCAGCGGTGACGGCCATGTGCGAGTGCTTTCGCGCCGGCTATCATATCGACCGGCTGCATGATCGGGCGGCTGGTCAACCGGCCTAGTCGTCGCCACCCGTGCCCGCCTCGATCATGCTGTGCAGCGGCTCGGCTGCGATCGCCGCTTCGATCCGCTCGTGGCCCGGGGTCTCGGGCAGGGCCTGCCGGAAGTTGCGGGCCTTTTGCGGTGGCAGCTTGGGCGGCATCATCGGTTCATAGGCATCCACCACCGCCTGTATGACGACGGCGCCATCGGTGGCGAACGCCCGATCCAGCACCCGCTCGACGTCTTCGGGGCGTTCGATGGTGAAGCCGGTGCCGCCCATCGCCTCGGCGGCCTTGGCGAAATCGATCGGCTGAAGCTCGCAGCCGAATTGCGGATTGCCCAGAAACATCATCTGTTCCCAGACGATCTGGTTCAGCATGCCGTTCTTGATCACCAGCAGCTTCAGCGGCACGCCATAGCGCACGGCGGTGGAGAATTCACCCAGCTGCATGGCGAAGCCGCCATCGCCCACGATGGCGAATACCGGCCGGTCGGGGAAGGCCAGCCCGGCCGCGATCGCATAGGGCAGGCCGCAGGCCATCGATGCCAGCGTGCCCGACACGCTGTAATCCTGCCCCGGCCGCAGATCGACATGCCGGGCGGCCAGTTCGGTGTTCTGACCGGAATCGCTGGCCAGGATCGCCGTATCGGGCAGGCGGCGCCCGAAGGCGGCGGCCACCACCTGCGGCTTCAGCGGCATGTCGGTTTTCGACTGCGCCGTGGCCATCATCCGCCGCCACCGCGTCATGCCCGCCTGCGCCTGTTCCAGAAACCGGCGGTCGGTTTTGCGACGCAGCCGGTCGGTCAGCAGCCGCAGGGTTTCGGCGGCATCGCCCACCAGCCCCACCTCCACCGGATAGCGCAGCCCGACGCGCTCGGCATCGCGATCGATCTGCACCGCCCGTGCCTGACCGGGTTCCGGATAATATTCGATATAGGGGAAGGTCGAGCCGATGATGAGCAGGGCATCGCATTGCTCCATCGCCTCCTGCGAGGGCAGGGTGCCCAGCATGCCGATGCCGCCGGTGACATGGCGGTGATCATCGGGCAGCACCGCCTTGCCCAGCAGCGCCTTGGCGATCGGCGCCGCCAGCAGATCGGCGGTGGTCTCAAGCTCGGCGGCGGCGCCGGCGGCGCCGCGTCCGGCCAGGATCATCACCCGCGACGCCGCGTTCAGAACCTCGGCCGCGCGGTCCAGATCGGCCTCCATCGGCAGGCGCCGGCCCTGGAACCACTGATCGGGCGTGTGGCGTGGCTTGTTGCGCGACGACCGCGCGGCATCGTCCAGCGCCTGTTCCTGCATGTCGTTGGCGATCGACAGATGGGCGACGCCGCGATGGGCCAGCGCCGCCCGGCAGGCGAGGCCGGCCACGGTCTCCATATGCGCCGCATCGGCGACCCGGGTGTTGAACACCGCGATATCGTTGAACACCCGGGTCAGATCCACATCCTGCTGGGTGAAGGTGTCGACCAGATCATGGGCCTGCATGCCGGTGATCGCCAGCACCGGCGCCCTGTCGAGTGCCGCGTCGTAAAGCCCGGTCAGCAGATGCGCGCCGCCCGGCCCCGACGTCGCCAGACAGACGCCCAGCCGTCCGGTCCATTTCGCATGGGCCGTGGCCATGAAGGCGGCGCTTTCCTCGTGCCGGACCTGGATGAAGCGGATGCGGTCCTGCCGCACGCGCAACGCCTCCATGATGCCGTTGATCCCGTCGCCGGGCAGGCCGAAGACGGTGTCGACATCCCAACTGATCAGGGTCTCGATCAGGATATCGGCGGAGGTCATGGTATCGGGGGCATGCGGCATGATCGTCTCCAGATGACCGGGGGGCGCGTCTGATGGCAACGGCGGCCGGGGGCCAAGGTTCCCACGCGCGCGCCCTGCGCAACCTTCCGGCGCCCTGCCGGTTACCGATGGCATCGCCCGCCCACCAAGGATGCCGCGCGCCCATGGCCGTTCCCGCCGACGATACCGCCCCCATTCCCCGCACGGCCGCCTTCGACAGCTCGCTGGGGTTCCTGCGCGACGGCTATACCTTCGGGTCGCGGCGGTTCCAGCGCCTGGGCCGCGACGTCTTCGCCACCCGCATCATGTTGAAGCCGGTGATCTGCATGCGTGGCCCCGAAGCGGCGCGGATCTTCTATGACGGCGACCGCTTCACGCGCCAGGGGGCGATGCCGGCATCGGTTCGCCATCTGTTGCAGGATGACGGCAGCGTCCAGGGGCTGGATGGCGCCGCCCACCGCCACCGCAAGGCCCTGTTCATGGCGCTGCTGACCGATCCCGCCGCCATCGACCGGCTGGTATCGCTGTTCGCCGATGAATGGCGGGCGGCGCTGCCGCGCTGGCAGGCGGCGGGGCAGATGGTGCTGGCCGATGAACTGCCGGCACTGCTGACCCGTGCCGGTGCCGCCTGGGCGGGCGTGCCGGTCGGCGCCGATCAGCTCGACGACCGCGCGGCGGAGCTTGAGGCGATGGTCGCGAATGCCGGGCGGGTGGGGCCGTCGAACTGGTGGGCGCGCTGGCGTCGCCGCCGCACGGAACGCTGGGCAGAACGGGCGCTGGCGCGCTTCCATGACCGGGGCGCGACGCCGACATCGTCGGCGGCGCGTCTGGCCGATCATCATGATCTCGACGGCCGCAGGCTGCCGCCCGCCATTGCGGCGGTGGAACTGATCAACCTGCTGCGGCCGATCGTGGCGGTGGAACGCTATATCGTGTTCGCGGCCCTGGCCCTGCATGAACACAAGCCCTGGCGCGCCCGCTTCGCGGCCGGCGACGAGGCCGACCTGCTGCCCTTCGTGCAGGAGGTGCGGCGCTTCTATCCGTTCTTCCCGGCGGTGGCCGGCCGGGTGCGTCAGGCGTTCGACTGGCAGGGCACCCGTTTCCCGCTCGGGCAATGGGTGCTGTTGGACATCCACGGCACCAATCATCATCCGGCGGTGTGGGCGGCGCCGGAAAGCTTCCGGCCCGAGCGGTTCCGCGACTGGGACGACGATCCCTATCGGATGGTGCCCCAGGGCGCCGGCCATGCCGCTGAAACCCATCGCTGTCCGGGGGAGCGGGCAACGATCGCGCTGGTGATGGAAGCCGTGCGCCTGTTGACGCGAGCCATGGACTGGCGGCTGCCGCCGCAGGATCTGTCGGTGCGGCTGAACCGCATGCCCGTCCGTCCGGCCAGCGGGCTGGCGATGACCGGCATCACCGGGCGGCCACCCGTCTGACGCCGCCCGTCTGACACCGCGCAATCCGATGCCGATGCCGATACAGACCGCGCTATCGGCCCTGTGGGCCCTGACCTGCACCGACCTGCGCGTCGAAGCCCGTCATCGCGATCTTGGCCACGGCCTCCAACTCGGCGCGGCTGGCGCCGTCGCGGGCCAGAATCGACATGCCGTTCTGGATGGTCTGCACGAAACGGGCGAGGGCGTGGATGTCGACGGCGGACGGGATCTCGCCCTCGGCCACGGCGCGTGCGAAGCGTGCCTTCAGCAGGTCCAGCCCCACCGCCCGCGCCGACCGGACCAGGGCGTCCAGGTGCTCATGCCCCTCTCCGGTTATCGACGACAGCGCCAGCATGCACCCGCCGGGTATGTCGCCATGCGCGCCGCCCAGAACGGCGGCCAGGTCTTCCAGCAGCCACTGGATGGCCTCGCGTGCCGTCGCGGCGGTCTGGCACCGGTTCCAGAACAGCGGCTGCCAGGTGCGGGCGTAATAGTCCAGCGCCTCGGCATACAGCGCTTCCTTCGAGCCGAATGCCGCATACAGGCTGGGCGAGCCGATCCCCATCGCTTTGGTCAGATCGGCCATCGACGTCGCTTCATAGCCCTTGGCCCAGAACAGCCGGGTCGCTTCGGCCAGGGCCGCATTGCGATCGAAGGCGCGCGGTCGGCCGCGGCCACGTGCGGCCGGCGCGGGTTCACCGGATATGGGTCGAGCGTTGTTCTGCATCGATCGATACATATACCTGATCGGGCGGTGTCGCAACGCCCGTGATACTGTCCGATGGCGGGCCCGCTCCGGCGGAACCAGCGGGCAGGCCCGCTCGTTGGACGATATCCGCCCTGGCTTGGCGCAGGCCAGGGCACCCAGCACAGAGGACCGACCCATGCCATATCGTTCCGCAACCCGTGCCGCCGCCGTGCTTGCTGCCATTGCCTTGGCGACACCGGCCATGTCGTTGGCGGCAGACGACGCCAAGGCGCCTGCGGCCGAGACCACGACGGCCACCGCGACTTTCGTCGACGCCTCGGGCCGCGACAATGGCAGCGCCACCCTCACCGGCACGCCGACAGGGGTTCTGATCGCGACCGATCTTCGCGGCCTGCCGCCCGGGACATGGGTCGCCTTCCACATCCACGAAGGCGATGCCTGCGACGCCGAACAAGGCCACAAAACCGCCGGCGGCCATTTCAATCCCGATGGCCGCGCCCATGGCTATCTGGCGGAAGGCGGGCCGCATGCCGGCGACATGCCCAACCAGCAGGTCGCCCAGGACGGCACGCTCGTGGTCGAGGTGTTCAACAGCGCCGTGCGACTGGATCAGGGCGATACCGGCATCATGGGCCGGACGCTGATGATCCATGCCGGCCGCGACGATTACCGCAGCCAGCCGGCGGGTGCCGCCGGTGACCGCATCGCCTGCGGGGTGATCGGCGGCGCATGATGCCGGCCATCAGCCGGGGGCGGTATCCGCCAGCGCCTCGATGGTCGCGCGGAACGCCTCGGGCGTGGTCACCCGGCGGGCAAAGGTGATCCTGAGATCGGTGCCGGGCGACGACAGGTCCAGCCCCTCGGGGTCAAGGCCGGTCGCCGTCCACCGGGTGCCGGCCGGGCCGCCATGGCGCAGCGCCAGCCGGCGCGGCAGGTCGGCGCCCTCGGGTCCGTTCAACTGGTCGATCAGCCCGGCCTCGGCCGCGATCAGCGCCTCGGCGCCGGCAAGATCGGTGGTGTAATGTGCCACCTGCGGTTCGCCGGCATTGCGCCTGGGCCCGCCGCTGACCCGCAGATCCAGCATGCTCATCCGATAGAAACCGATATCCGGCAGCGACATATACAGCCGGGTCTTGGGATGGCGGGCCAGATAGCGGCGCTGCAGGGCAGCGACCCGCGATGCGTCGTCGATTTTCTCCACATGGCCGACCACGGTCATCCGCACACCGGCCAGCGCATCCGCCAGCCCCGGCTCGGCCAGGGTCAGGGATGCGCGCGGGTCGTTGTGCAGGTTACGGGCGTGCAGTGCCAGCCCGGCCATGATGAACACCGGGCTGCCGTCGTGATCGGTCGCCAGATTGGTGACCGCGCCATAGGGATAGCCGCTGCCGGGGTCCAGCGTCGACAGGGTGGCGACGCGGGCGGTGCGCAGAAGCCGGCGGCCGGCATCGCCGGCATCGAAGGGCAGCGCGGCATCCATCCGAAGTTCGGCGCCGCGCGGCGTTATCACAGGCATGTCCATGGGGGTGGTCCTTGAAAGCCAGACAGACGGTCGCGCTCGGGTCAGCATCGCGCCTTTTGGCGGACAGGCGCAATTCAATTGCCAGACGCGGCCGGGAAGCCATGGACAGAGGCTTGCCTGTTCTGTCATGGTGCCAGTCTCGGCATTGTAGTGGGCATTGCCGCTTATAAGGGACATGCAGATGGCCGGTACCCCAGTGTTCGATCTCGTCATCCGTGCCGGCAGGGTCATCGATCCCGAAAGCGGGCATGACGCGATTGCCGATATCGGTATCGTCGGCGACCGGATCGCGGCGGTTGGTCCGTCTCTGGGGGCAGGGGTGCGCGAGATCGATGCCGCGGGTCTGGTCGTGGCGCCCGGCTTCATCGATCTGCATGCCCATGGCCAGTCGGTGCCGGCGGACCGGATGCAGGCCTTCGACGGCGTCACCACGGCGCTTGAACTGGAGGTCGGCGCGCTGCCGGTCGCAGGCTGGTACGATCAGCAGCAGGCCGCCGGCCGGGTGCTGAATTACGGCACCGCCGCCGCATGGCTGTTCGCGCGCAAGGCGGCGATGATCGGCCTCAACCTCGACGGCAGCCTGGCACCGATCGAGTTGATGGGGGCGGGGTCGAACGACATGCGCTGGTCGGTCGATGCCTCGACGCCGGCGCAGACCGACGCGATCGTGGCGCTGACCCGGCAGGGGCTCGACGAGGGCGCGCTCGGCATCGGGATCCCTCATGGCTATGCCTCCGGCGCCGGCATGAAAGAGATGGCCCGGATCTGTTCGCTGGCGGCCGAATACGCCCGGCCCACCTATACCCACATCGCCTATATGTCGAACATCGATCCGAAAAGCTCGATCGAGGCCTATGTCAATCTGATCGGGCTGGCGGGTGCCACCGGCGCCCATATGCATATCTGCCATCTGAACAGCACCAGCCTGCGCGATATCGAACAGGCGGCGCGGCTGATCGGCAAGGCGCAGGCGCAAGGATTGCCGATCACCACCGAGGCCTACCCCTATGGCACCGGCTCCACCGTGCTCAGCGCCGGGTTCTTCATGGAGAGCAATTTCGTCGAGCGGACCGGAACCGGCTATGATGCGATCGAGGTGGTCAGCACCGGCCGGCGGTTCCAAAGCCGCGACGATCTGGCGGCCGCGCGTGCCGACGCGCCGGAGTCTCTGGTGCTGTGGCACTTCCTCGACACCGAAAACCCCCATGACCACAAGCTGCTTGACATCTCCGTCACCTATCCCGGCGGCGCGATCGCGTCCGACGCGGTGCCGTGGAGCAATCCCGACGGCTCGCTCTATGCCGGCGAGGAATGGCCGATCGCCGCCGACAAGTCATCTCATCCGCGCTCATCGGGCACCTTCACGCGGTTTCTGGCGCAATGGGTGCGCGAGCGTGAGGTGGTGCCGCTGATGGAGGCCATCGCCAAATGCACGCTGATCCCGGCGCGGATCGTTGAAAGCTGCAGCGACGCGTTCCGCCGCAAGGGCCGGATCCAGGCCGGTTGCGACGCCGATATCGTCGTCTTCGACCTGGCCCGGGTGCAGGACCGGGCGACGTTCGAGGCGATGCATCTGGCCGCCGACGGCATGGTGCACGTGCTGGTCAACGGTGAGGCGGTGATCGCGGATGGCGCGCTGGTGCGCGATGCGCGCCCCGGCCGCGCGATCCGGAGCGATCCGCGATGACCGTGCCGGTCCTCGTCGTCACCGGCTATCTGGGCGCCGGCAAGACGACGCTGATCAACGCGATGCTGGCGCAGGCGGGCGGCCGGCGCATCGCCGCCGTCGTCAATGACTTCGGCGCGATCAATATCGACGAGGAGCTGATCCGGGCCACGGCCGATGGCATTGTCGGTAGGGCCGATGGCGTCGCCGGCAGGGCCGATGGCGTGATCGGTCTGGCCAATGGCTGCGTGTGCTGCACCTTGCAGGGCGATCTGCTGCGCACGCTGAAACTGCTTCTGGCGCGCGATCCGGCGCCCGATCATATCGTCATCGAGGCGAGCGGCGTGGCCGATCCGGCCGGCATCGTCCAGGCGCTGGCCGATCCGGTGCTGTGGAAGAGCGCGCGGCTGGATGCGGTGCTGTGCGTGGTCGATGCCGAGGACGTGACCGGACACGCCGCGCGGCGCGGCGACGATCTGTGGCGGGCGCAACTGGCCGCGGCCAATTTCGTGGTGCTGTCCAAGACGGCGGCGATCGATGACGCCGCCGTCGAGGCGCTGTCGGGCCTGCTGTCGCCCACGGGCAAGCCGCCGGTGATCGACATGGCCCGCGAGGCCCTGCCGACCGGGCTGTTTCTCGACACAGGCGCCAGACCCACGCGATTCACGGCGGTCGCGGCCGGTGAGCCGCGCCGATCGGACCGTTTCGCCACCGTCGAATGGCAAAGCCCGGGCGAGATCAGCCTGACGGTGCTTCAGGCCCTGATCGCCGACTACGCGCCGGTTTTGATCCGTGCGAAGGGTATTTTCCACTTTTGCGAGAAGCCGGGTCGGCGCTATCTGCTCCAGATGGTCGGGCAGAGGGTTACGCTGGAGCCGCTTCCGGGAGATGATCAGCCCGGCTGCCGTCTGGTCATGATCGCCGAGGCTGGACGGCTCGACCGGCAGGCGCTTCTGGCGCGCCTCGGCGCCGGGACAGACATTCCCGGCACACACCTCTGACTTGAAGAAGAAGACCGTTCATGCAGCGTGCGAAGGGCACCGACAGAATTCTCGATATTCTCGAACATCTTGAGAATGAAACAAAACCCGTCAGCCGCAACGCGCTGGCCAAGGCGCTGAACTGCCCCCGGTCCACGATCTATTCGCTGGTCGACCAACTGGTGGCGCGCGACTGGCTGACCCAGGACGACGCCGGCACGATCAGCCTTGGCCATCGCGCCGGGCTGCTGGGGCTCGCCTATTCACGCAATGCCCGGTTCGAGCCGGTGGCGCGCGAGGTCGTGCAGCGGGTGGCGGTCGAGGCGGGGGTGGTGACCGAAATCAACATCGCCGACAACTGGCAGCAACTGGTGCTGATTTCCGCGACCGGCCGCAGCCGCAATTATCTTCGCACGGTTGAAGGCTCGCGCTATCCGCTGCCGATCACCGGCTCGGCGCGCCTGCAACTCGCCGACATTCCGCGCGATCTGATCCGCCGCAATATTCCGGACCAGGATTTCAGGCTGGGCTCGGGCGCATCGCTGCCCTTCGAGCAGTTCTGCGACGAGATCGACCAGGCCCGCGTCGACGGCTATTTCATCGCGCGCGGGCTGATCGATCGCTATGTCGGCACCGCCGGCGTGCCGATCGTGAACCGCCACCAGAACTGCGTGGCGACGCTCAGCATCATCCTGCCGCAAGCCGATCTCGACGCGCGGCAGGACGCATTGATCGAGCTTTTGCGGCGTGGCGCTGAAGAACTGTCGGGCTATCTGCGCGCCGCCGTCTGGGCGATGGGCGACCGGGCCTATAGCCATCTGTTTCAGGACCGGCTGTTTCACGACAGACCGGCCCCGGTTTAGACGCCGCCGCCCTTCACGCCACCAGATGCAGTTCGGGCGGCAGCGTTTCGTTGCCGGCCAGTTCGCTGGCCAGCATCCGGCCGGTGGTCGGGCCCAGGGTGAAGCCCTGATGGCCGTGGCCGAAATTGAGCCACAGGCCCTTATGGCGCGGCGCGCGACCAACCACCGGCAGCATGCCCGGCATGCACGGGCGATTGCCGAACCAGGCCTCGCTCTCCACCGGATCGCCCAGGTCGAACAACTGGCCGGCGGCCCGCCGGGCATGGCGGATCTGATAGGCTGTGGCGGCGGAATTGAGCCCGGTCAGCTCGGCGCCGGTCAGCAGGCGCAGCCCGGCCCGCATCGGCGCGACCACGATCCCCCGATCGGCATCGATCATGGGCAGGACCGGCCCTTTGCCGGCAAAATGCTGATGATAGCCGCGTTTGAAGAACATCGGCACGGCATAGCCCAGCGGCCGCAGCAGTTCGGCGCTCCACGGCCCCAGCGCGACCACGACATGCTCGGCCTCGATCGGCCCGTCGGGGCCATCGATCCGCCAGGCGGTGCCTACCTGCCGCAGCGTCTTGGCATCGCCTGTCACTACGGTGCCGCCGCGGCTGGCGAACAGCCGCGCATAGGCGGCGACCAGCCCGCCGGGGTCGGCGCAGCTCCAGGCTTCGGTCCAGTGGACGGCACCCGCCAGCCCGATCCGGATCGACGGCTCGGCGGCGGCGAGCTCTATGCCGCTCTCGATCCGCGAGACGACGCCGAACTCCCGCTCCAGCCGTTCGGCCGTGCGCGCGGCATCAGCGAAGCTGCGGCCATGGCGATAGACATCGCGGAAACCGTCGCGCCGGATCAGATGCCCGGCGCCGGCGGCGGCGATCAGCGGGTCGTGATCGTCACCGGCCCTGCGGATCATGGTGCTGTAGACGGCGGCGATCCGGCGGTGACTGGCCGGCGCCGAGGCCATGAAATAGCGCAGGATCGGCAGCGCCCAGCGATGCAGCGACCCCGCCCGCCACCGCACCTTGTCGTTGAAGCCCAGCGCCGCCGACAGGATCTCGCCGGCCTGTCGCGGAAACGGGTATGGCTCCACGGCTTCCATCTGAATGATGCCGGCATTGCCATAGCTGGTCTCCTCGCCGGGCGGGCGGCGGTCGACCAGCGCCACATCCACCCCCATCTGTTGCAGCGCCAGCGCGGTGCCGACGCCGACCATGCCGGCGCCCAGAACAATGCAATCGGTCATGAAATCAGATCCTTGATGACTTGATATATGAAAGGCCCTGCAGACCGGTCAGGCCTCGGGCAGTTGGGGCGCGATCTCGCGGCAGGCGGCGAAGTTCCAGCCGCGCCCGGGTGCCGCATCGATCAGCGCATGGGTATAGGCATGGCGCGGTGAGACCAGCACCTGTTCGGCGGTGCCATGTTCCACCACCCTTCCATGCTGCATCACGATGACCTCATCGCAGATCTGTGCGGCGACGCGCAGGTCATGGGTGATGAACAGGATGGCGATGCCCAGATCATTCTGCAATTGTTCCAGCAGCTTCAGCACCTGATCCTGCACCGACACATCCAGCGCCGAGACCGCCTCGTCGGCCACGATCACATCCGGCTCCATCGCCACCGCGCGGGCGATCGCGATGCGCTGGCGCTGACCGCCCGAGAACTGATGAGGATAGCAGTCCAGCGCATCGGCGGGCAGACCCACGATTTCCAGCAGCGTCCGGGCGCGGGCCATGGCCTGATCGCGCGCCACGCCGAAATTCATCGGCCCCTCGATCAGGCTGTCGGCGATCCGGCGCCGGGGGTTGAGCGAGCGATACGGATCCTGAAAGACGATCTGGATCTTCTCGCGCCGCCGGCGCAGCGGCCCCGGCGCCAGGCGGGTGATGTCGGTATCGCCCAGGCTGATCCGGCCATGGGTCGGGTCGATCAGGCGCATCACGCAGCGCGCCACCGTCGATTTGCCCGATCCGCTTTCGCCCACGATGCCCAGCGTCCGGCCCGGCCGAAGCTGGAAACTGACATCCTCGGCGGCGCGCTTGCGGCTGGTCCGCTTCAGGAAGCCGCCGCTTTCATAGGTTTTGCCGAGTGCCGCCACGTCCAGGATCGGCTGGCGGGTTTCGGCCGGCCGTGCCTCGCGCGGGCGCAGGCTCGGCACCGCCGCCAGCAGGGCCTTGGTATAGTCATGCTGCGGCGTATGGAACAGGCGTTCGGCGGGCGCACTCTCGACCACGCGGCCCTGGCGCATCACATGCACGGTGTCGGCGATGTCCGAGACCACGCCCATATCATGGGTGATGAACAGCACCGCCGTGCCGTGGACGCGCTGCATCTCGGCGATCAGCGACAGGATCTGCTTCTGCGTCGTCACATCCAGCGCCGTGGTCGGCTCGTCGGCGATCAGCAGCGCCGGTTCCAGGATCAGCGCCATGGCGATCATGATCCGCTGGCGCTGGCCGCCGGACAGTTGATGGGGGAACGAGCGATAGACCCGCTCGACATCGGGCAGATGCACCTGTTCCATGGCCTCCAGCACCCGGCGGCGCCTGTCGCCGCGCGACGCCCCGGCATGGGTTTCCAGAACCTCGGCGATCTGGTCGCCGACGCGCATCACCGGGTTGAGTGCCGTCATCGGCTCCTGAAAGATCATAGCCATCCGGTCGCCGCGCATCGCGCGCAGCTGGCGGCGGGATCGGGTCAGAAGCTCGGTGCCGTCCAGCCGGATCGTGCCTGCCGCCACCCTCAGGACATCGGTCGGCAGCAGACCCATGATCGCCAGCGAGGTCAGCGACTTGCCCGAGCCGCTCTCCCCCACCAGGCAGGCGGTTTCCCCGCGCCTGATCCGCAGGCTCACATCGTCGAGCACCCGGCGCGGGCGCCCGGCGGTGCCGAGGTCGATGCACAGCCCGTCGATGGCGAGCACGTCTTCGGCATCGTCGAAGCGCGCGGTCTTGAATCGTGTCGCCATGATCATGCGTCCCGCTTGCGCATACGTGGATCCAGGATGTCGCGCGCCGTGTCGCCCAGGATGTTGATCGACAGCACACACAGCGACAGCATCAGGCCCGGCCAGAAGATCAGCGACGGCTTTAGAAGGAAATAGCTGCGGCCTTCGGCCATGATGTTGCCCCAGCTCGGTGTCTCGGTGCCGATGCCGAGCCCCAGGAACGACAGGATCGACTCGATCAGGATGGCCGATGCGCAGATATAGGTGCCCTGCACGATCAGCGGCGCCAGTGTGTTCGGCATCAGGTGTCGCCACAGGATCACCGGCATGCGCGTGCCCAGCGCGATCGCCGCTTCCACATAGGGTTCCTCGCGCGCCGACAGCACGATCGAGCGCACCAGCCGCACGACGCGGGGAATTTCCGAAAACGTGATCGCCAGGATGACCGACATCGCGCTGGCACCGTGGATGGCGACCAGGGCCACGGCCAGCAGGATCGGCGGGATGGCCATGAAGGCGTCCATGACACGCATGATCAGCGCATCGGCGGTCCGGAAGAAGCCGGCGACCAGCCCGATGACGAGCCCGGCCGAAACACTGACGGCGGCGGTGCCGAGGCCGATCAGCAGCGACACCTGGCCGCCGTAAAGCACGCGCGACAGCAGGTCGCGCCCCAGCGCATCGGTGCCCAGCGGGAAGTCGCCGCCCGGCGGCTTCAGCCGGTTGAGCGGCGACAGCGCCAGCGGATCGTGCGGCGCCAGCAGCGGCGCCAGCAGGGTGGCGATCGCGATCGCGGCCAGCATCAGGACGGCTGCGGCCGGCACCACGCCCAGCGCCGGCATCCTTGAACGGGAGGCCGGGCCTGAACGGGAGGGCTCGCTTGAACGGGATGGCTGGGTCATTAATAGCGGATCCGCGGGTCGAAGAGCGTATAGGCAAGGTCGATCAACAGGTTGACCAGCACATAGATGCCACTGGTCAGCAGGATCATGCCCTGGATGACGGGATAGTCGCGGGCCATCACCGCATCGATCGTCAGGCGGCCGATGCCGGGAATGTTGAACACGCTTTCAACCACCACCACGCCCGACAGCAGCATGGCGAAGCCGGTGCCGACCACGGTCAGGATCGGCACGGCCGCATTGCGCAGGCCGTGGCGCAGCAGAACCCTGGTCTCGCCGACGCCTTTGGCGAGGGCGGTGCGGATATAATCCTCGCCCAGCACGTTTAGCAGGCTGGCCCGGGTCATGCGCGCGGTCAGCGCCACATAGGCGGCGGTCAGCGTCAGCGCCGGCAGGATCGCGTGGCGGAGAAAGTCGATCAGCCCCGCCGATGGCGCCCGATAGCCCTGAACCGGCAGCCAGCGCAGATCGGCCGCGAAGATCTTGATCAGCACGTAGCCCACCACGAAGGCCGGCACCGAGAACCCGGCCACCGAGATGATCATCACGACATGATCGCCGATACGGCCGCGGCGCCAGGCGGCAAAGGTGCCCATCGGCACGGCGATCAGCACCGACATGATGATGGTCAGCACGGCGATGTTCAGCGTCGGCCAGATCCGGTCGGCGATCAGCGCATTCACTGGCGTGCCCGACAGAAGCGAGGTGCCGAGGTCGCCGCGCAGCAATTGCCCGACCCACTGCACGAACTGGACATAGATCGGCTCGTTCAGGCCCATGGTCTGGCGCAGCCGGGCGATCTGTTCGGGCGTGGCGGTATCGCCCGCGATGATCGCCGCCGGATCGCCGGGCGTCAGGCGAAGGATCAGGAAGACGATCAGCGCCACGATCGCCATCACCGGAACGACGGCGAAGACGCGTTTGACGATGTAACCCAGCATGCTCTGCCTCCCGGCGTTGAGCGGCCCGGCCGGCCTGCGGCCGACCGGGCGGCAGGCGTGTCAGTCGGCGAGCGTCAGGTTCCAGAACACCGGCACCGCCGTCGGCAGCATGTCGTTGAGTGTGTTGCTGCGGGCCTGGACGAAGGGATAGTTGCCAAGCGGGATGAAGATCACCTGGTCGAGCACATGCGCCTGGATCTGATGAGCGACCGCCTTCTGCGCGTCGAGGTCCGGGGCGGTCAGATAGGCGGCGCGCATCGCCTCAAGCTCGGGATCGTTCGGCCAGCCGAACCAGCCGCTGTCGCCGGTCGACGGCAGGATGGGGTTGATCAGCGGCGTGTTCGCCTCGATCCCGCTCACGAAGCTGGTGAAGATGTTCCAGCCGCCCTCGGCCGGCGGCTTCATGCTGGCACGGCGTGACACCAGCGTCTGCCAGTCCATGCCCTGAAGGTCGACTTTGAAGCCCGCCTCTCGCAGGGCGGATGCGATCACCACCGGCACCGTGCCGATGATGCCAAGATCGGTCGCCTGCATGATCACGACCGGCGTGTTGTCGTAGCCGGCGTCTTTCAGCATCTGGCGCGCCCGGCCGGTGTCGCCGCCGGCCTTCAGGCTTTCCGACCCGGCCTCGCTGCCAAGCGGCGTGCCGCAGCCGAAGATCGCGCCGCACAGCCGGTAATAATCGGGGTTGCCGATCATGGTGGCCATGACCTGTTCCTGGCCCAGCGCCGCCATCGCCGCCTGACGGATGCGCACGTCGTTGAACGGCGGGTGCTTGAAATTCATCCGCGCGAAGACCTGATAGCCCAGCGGGTCGCGGGTCTCCACGGTCACGTCCGGGCTGGACTTGATGATGTCGAGAAGATCGATCTGCACATTCTCGATCAGGTCGACCTCGCCGCCCATCAGGGCGCTGATCGCGGTCTGGTTGTCGGGCATCGTCACCCATTCGACCCGGTCGACCTTCACCACCTTGCCGCCGGCGAGGCCCGAGGCCGGCTCGGCGCGCGGCTTATAGTCGTCGAACCGCTCATAGACGATCTTCACGCCGGGCTGGAATTCGTCGCCCACGAACACGAACGGGCCGGAGCCGACATAATCGGTGATCGCCGTATCGGCGGGGGTTGCCGCCACGCGCGCGGGCATGATGAAGGCCGGCACCGATGACGGCTTGGAAAGCACCTCTAGAAGTAGCGGAAATGGTTCCTTTAACGTCCATAAGATTGTGGTGTCGCCATTGGCCTCGATGCTTTGAGTGGCGGCCATCAGGAAGGCGGCGGCACCGTCGCGCGCACCCCAGCGCTTCAGCGAGGCCACCACGTCGGCGGCGGTCACCGGCGCGCCGTCGTGGAACTTGAGCCCGTCGCGCAGGGTGAAGGTATAGACCAGCCTGTCGTCCGAGATGTCCCACTGGGCCATCTGCGGCTGAACCGCGCCATCGCCATCCACCGCCGCCAGCACGTCATAGACCATATAGCCGTGATCGCGGGTGATATGCGCGGTGCTGACGATGGGGTCGAGCATGCGCAGGCCCGAATGCATGACCGCGGTCAGGGTCTTTTCCTCGGCATGGGCCATGGTGGCAGCCAGCATGGCGACGCCGGCGACCAGAATCCGGCCTGCGGCGCGCGGGACGGCGCGGGTATTGCCTGTGCCGGGCAGGCGCGATCGATTGACGAACCGCATGTTCAATGCCTCCTCTGTGGGCCACTTGCGCGGCTGACCTGATGGGATGGTGGCCAGACCGGTTCTTCACGCACATCGTCACGCATGCCCCATGCTGCGGATGGCCCATGCTGCGGATACATCTTCAGCGGCTGCCGCATACAGGTCGTGACCGCGCGCATGACGATCCTGCTCCCCAGTCTCGTCATCCCCGCGTAGCCGGCGTGAATGTCTATTATAACGGACGTATGTGCTCCCTAATGAGCAGCTTATTTTATTGGGGAGTGATGTCAACGGCAATTCGGCATGCGGCCCGATGCACGGGGCATGACGGCGATGCCGATGCGGCCGGGTATCGCTGCGGCCGGACTTACGATGGGGATTGTGGCGTCGACACGCCGCCGCTGACGGCCATTGGCGAGAATCCGAAACGCGTCCTGAAGCGGGCTGAGCGCCGGCGCGGCACGCTGGAAGGACTGCACGACGTCATCTCGATGCCGGAACCGGGCTGCTCGACCACATGGCGACCGCCAGCAACGTCGCCGTCCCGGATCAGCGCGGCGTGTCGCATGACGGCCGGATCCGCTGATCGCGCCGGCATCCGATCCGACAACGTCCTCCCGCGCCGCACCCCGCCCAGCCCCTCACGGCATCCAGCCCCTCACGTCATCCAGTCAAGGTCACCCGCACCAGTCGAACCGCCTGATCGGATGCCGCGGCCGGCGGCAGCACATCCTGATGGGCCAGGGCCTGGAACAGCAGCCGGGCGGTGCGGCCGGCGATGGCGGAACGATCGGGCGGCAGGCCACGGGCGGTCGCCAGCGCCTGCAATCGTGCGTCCAGCGCGATGCCGGTTGCGCGGGCGCGGGTGGCCATCCCGGGGCGTGCCGTCTCGGCGGCCAGCATCCGGTGCAGGGCAGGGGCCAGCCGGCCGGGGTTGATCAGGCGGCCGGCCAGATGCTCGATCAGCCGGTCAGGCTCCGCCGCCCCGTCGCCCGACAGCACACCATCCACATCCGCCAGAAGGCGATCGCATTCCCGGTCGATCACCGCGGCGATCAGCGCCGCGCGGTCGGGAAAATACTGATACAGCGTGCCGATGCTCACCCCGGCGCGCGCGGCAATCAGGGTGGTGGTCGCCTCCGATGCCGGCCGGCCCTCGGCGGCCAGCCGGTCCAGAATCTGAAAGGTCGCCGTCACCAGACAGTCGACCGTCGCGCGGGAACGGGCCTGGCGTGGCTGTCTGCGGCGGGTTCGGGGCGATGTCGGCATCGGTGGGCGGCCCTGTTCGAAACGCGAATAGCCCAGTCTGGCCCCGGCATGGCAGGCTTGTCACCGGTCTTCACCACAGGATCAGGGAGCCCCCCAAGCCATGCCGGCCATCTCGCTTGCCGCCGCCCGTGCCGCGCTCGATGCGTCATCCTGTGATCCGACTCCGCCCGATGGCCAGCGGCGCCCCCACATCCTTGGCCATCTGGGGATGGGGGGCGGGCCGCAGCGTCATATGCTGGGCGTGATCCGCATTCCCGCCGGCTCCACCACCGGCTTCTTCGAACGCCATGACGGCGGCGACGAACTGCTTCTTATCCTGGCCGGCCGGCTTGTCTTCACCGTGCACGCGCCTGATGGCACGACCGAGACCGTGCCGCTCGCAGCCGGTGACCTGTTGTTGATCCCGCGCGGCCACACCCATGGCGCCGAGATCCACGAGGATGTCGAGATCCTGTTCCTCACCCCCGAACATGGCAACACCGCCTGGAGCGACGACCCGGCGCATCCGCCACGGCATTGATCGCGCGGCGGCGCGCGACGTCAGGTGCCATCGCCGCGTAAGGTCAGCACCTCGACGCCGTCGCGGGTCACGGCGACCGTGTGCTCGAACTGCGCTGAGAGTTTCCGGTCGCGGGTGACCACCGTCCAGCCATCGGCTTCGGTCGCAACCCTGCGGCTGCCCTGGTTGACCATCGGCTCGATGGTGAACACCATGCCTTCCACCAAAGGCAGCCCCGTGCCCGGCCGGCCGAAATTCAGCACCTGGGGCTCCTCGTGCATCTCGCGGCCGATGCCGTGCCCGCAATAGTCCCGCACCACCGAATAGCCGTTCCGTCTGGCGTGGCGTTCGATCGCGTGGCCGATATCACCCAGATGCGCGCCGGGGCGCACCTGTTCGATGCCTTTCCACATCGCCTCCCGGGCGACCCGAACCAGCCGGCGGGCGGCTGGCGGTGCCGCGCCGACCACATAGGTCTTGCTCGAATCGGCGATGAAGCCGTTCTTTTCCAGCGTGATGTCCAGATTGATGATGTCGCCGTCGCGGATGATCTCCTCCGGGTCAGGCACGCCGTGGCAGACGACATGGTTGATCGAGCAGTTCAAAACATATTTGAAGCCGTACTGGCCCTTGCTCGCCGGTCGCGCCGCCAGATCCACGGTGATGAATCGCTCGACCAGATCATTGATCTGCATCGTCGAGCGGCCGGCCAGATCCTGCCGATCCAGCATCTCGAAAACCGAGGCCAGCAGTTTTCCGGATGTCCGCATCAGTGCCAGCTCGTCAGCGGTCTTCACCATCTCAGGCAACCGCCTGATCGGCCGCCGTGACCTGCGCCGATTTCAGCCGCATCGTCACGATGTCGTTGAACGACAATGTCGGGTTCGCCTCGGCAAGCATGCCGATCTTCATCCAGAACTCGGCCTGGGCGTTGATCGACCGGCACATGACCGTGCTGGCCCGCCGGGCTTCCTCGTGGAGGTCGTCGTCGATTTTCACCAGACCCATCATATCCTCGGCGTGGGGTGCGAGAATACGGATCGTATATGGTTCGTATATTCTTCGTCAATGCGGCATCGCCGGAAGCGCCCTCGGTCGGGGCGGCGGGCGGCGTCAGCGCTCACCGTCGCGTTTGATGCGCATGGTATAGGTGAAGCGGTCGGCCGGATGGTCGTTGATCGATGCGGTCAGGGTGCTGCCGTGCCGGTCCAGATAGCGCCGCACCACCCGCAGCACATGGGCGCCGGGGGTCTGGTCGCCGAACACTTGGCGGCTGGCATCGGGCATCGGCAGGGCGGTGATGGTCTGCAGCGTCTCCATCACCGTCACCTGGGCGCGTTGTTCGATCAGCGCATAGAATGGGCCGTGGCAGCTTGGGAAGTCATCGCGCAGCCAGCCGAACCGTTCGTGGACATACACCACCGTATGGCTGATCGGCACGCCGTCGTCCCGGGTGCTGCGGATGCCGTGAAGCGCCAGCCATGACGAGCCGGGCTCGGCGCCGATCAGCCGGGCGGTGGGCGCGTCGACCGCGGTCATGACCATGGCGGTGATGGCGAAATCGGTGTCGAGCGCATACTGGAACAGTTCCGACAGCGACCGCATCGACTGGGTGAACAGCGATCCGCCCTCGGCCGACAGCACATGGGTGCCCGATCCCTGGCGGCGCTCGACATAGCCCTGATCCACCAGCCGGCGCAGGGCCTCGCGCACGGTATGGCGGCTGACGGCAAATTCCGCGCACAGTTCCGCCTCGGTCGGCATCATGCTGCCCACCGGATAACGGCCGCCGGAAATCCGCGCCCGCAGATCCTGAAACACCTGAAGATAGCGCGGAATCTCCGGCATTCTGGGCGCCGTGGGTATGCCG
The DNA here is from genome assembly GCF_014636235.1 of Tistrella bauzanensis. Taxonomy (NCBI): domain Bacteria; kingdom Pseudomonadati; phylum Pseudomonadota; class Alphaproteobacteria; order Geminicoccales; family Geminicoccaceae; genus Tistrella; species Tistrella bauzanensis. The sequence goes on along the minus strand of NZ_BMDZ01000046.1, from coordinate 13,371 downwards.
GACGCCGGGGCGGGGCGGGCTGCCGCGATCCGGGTCAGATCCTGTGCCTCATCCTCGGCCATGCGCGGTCCAGCTCCCCTAAACGTCCGGCTGGCGGCCCCCTGACATCACGCTCCAGACGCTGGATGGATACAACAGTTCCCGGCTCGGGAACAGGCACGATCCGCGCGCCCCACGCCGCCATCGAGGCCCATGCATTCACCGCTCTGCGGCTGGCCGGGAACGGTCTATAATCGTAAAAGGTCATACCGTCCGCCACGGAGGCACCGATATGGTGACCGCCACATCCGTCAAGCTCGATGCCGAGTTGAAAGGGCGTGTGCAGCATCTGGCCCAGGCCCGCCGGCGCAGCGCGCACTGGATCATGCGCGAGGCGATCGCGCAATATGTCGAGCGCGAGGAACGGCGCGAGGTGCTGCGCCGCGACACGCTCGCGGCGTGGGACGAGCATCAGACCACCGGCCTGCACGCCACCGCCGCCGATGTCGAAACTTGGCTTGAAAGCTGGGGCACCGATGATGAGAAGCCCGCGCCGCCGCCCACGTCCACGGCCGAATGCGACCGGTCGTCTTCGCCCCACCGCCAGAAGGAAGCCGAATGGTGACCGACCAGCCCAGCCACGATGCCTGGTTCCGCGCCCGCGTTCAGGAAGCCCTGGCCGACCCCCGTCCGTCTATCCCCCATGACGAGGTCGAGGCGCACATGGCCCGCCGCCGCCAGATGTTGCGCCAGCGGCTGGCGGCACCCTCGTCATGACCCGGCCGGCTGGTCCGATCGACACCCTCCAAGTCTGCCCCGCGCCAGTGCTCATACACCACCACGCGGGACACGATCGCCCCCGGTCGGCCCAGGGATCAGCGCGAGGAAAGGGAGTTGGCCGGACACCGGATCTGGGCCGGATCAAGAACCGCCGGGTGAGTCTTCGCAGACGGCCTGTCAGCGCGTTGCGGTCCACGGATCGATCACCGTCAAGCCTGCGGCATTGAACGCGCTCGTGTCGCGCGATGCCACGGCAAATCCGTGCGCGCCGGCGATCGCGGCGATGTAGCCGTCGGGTGTCGGGAAGCCTTTCCCCTCTGCGCGCGCCTTGATGGCGAACTCGGCATAGTGTCGCGCCGCCGGGGTATCGAATGGCAGGATGCGGTCGGCAAACACGTCCAACACATCGTCGACCGCAGCGGCCAGCGCATTCTTGCGCTTTCCGGCCGGCAAGGCGCCAATGCCGAACAGAAGTTCGGCGACGGTGATGCTTGACAGGAACAAGGTCTCGGCCGACTGAGCATCGAGCCATGCACGCACCCGCGGATGCGGTTCGCGCGTCATCGCTTCCGAGACGACATTGGTATCGAGCAGGATCATTCGACGCGTCCGGTCAATCAAACGTCATCGGCTCGGCAGGACGCGCATCCAGAGTCTGTTCAATGGCTTCGATGTCGGTATTGGTAAGGCCGTGTTTCTGCCCAATCTCTCGCAACGCCGTGCCCAGCAGCAATCGGCCCTCTGGCCGCGTGGCGGCTTCCAGGATGGCGCGCATCTCTGCCTCGGTGCTGCGATTGTGCCGGGCCGCGCGGAGTTTCAGGGCGCGATGAGCTTCATCGGAAAGGTTGCGGATGGTGACAGCGACCATGATGGCATCCTCCATGGGATGACTGCGACGCTATCAATGTCAGCGATGTGATGGCGTTGGTCAAGACGGTGCTACGGCGACAGTTCTCGCCCCGACGACAACACGCCCCCTCAAGATTGACCTCACCGACCGCGCCTATCCTATCGAGAGCGGGGCGCCGAGGCCCGAAACGCACGCGGCACTCTTGGCCCACGCATCGCCCGAACCTCGCCGCCCCCGTCTCGGATCATCCGGCGGTGGCGGGCACCGGCGTGTTCAGAAGTTGCTGTTCCCACAGGAAGGCGATGCCGCTGCCGGCGGCATGGTGCTTCATGATGTCAGTCAGTTCTGCGGCGTGCTCGGTGCGGGCCCAGTCGCGCTGCCATTCCGATGCCAGGGCCAGCCAGGTCATCATGTTCGCGCCGGCCGCGATCATGCGCTGGATCGCGACCTCGTGCGACTCGACCGAGGCGCCGCCCGAGGCATCGGTGATCACCGTCACGTCCCAGCCGTCGCCCAGCGCATGGATCACCGGCATCGCCACGCAGACCTCGGTCCACAGGCCGGCGATGATCAGCTGCTTGCGGCCGGTCGCCTTGACCACATCCACAACCGCCTGATCCTCCCAGGTGTTGATGAACGTCCGGTCGATCACCTCCTGGTCGGGGAACACCTCGGTGATCTGCGGGAAGATCAGGCCGCCCCGTTCGGCGAGCACGCTGGTCAGGATCGTGGGGACACCAAATGCCTTGGCGGCTTTTGCCAGGGCCGTTGAATTGTTCACCACAGCCTGCGGATCGTGGCTGTTCAGGTTCGCGAGCTGGAATGGTTGATGGTCGATCAGGACGAGCACCGAGTCTTCGGGACGAAGAAGCGATGCGAGGCCGTTACGAAAGGTCATCACGACATCCTTTGTTGCCGGTGTGAGCGGCACTGGCTTTTTCGGGGAGAGACACGCGCCGTCAGCGGCGTTGTCTGGACGGGATATTGCTGGTCCCGACAGCGATGCGATAGTCTCCCTCCGTGAGGAACTGTGTCGCGAAATGGGGAACGCCGCCTTGGATATCGACGCGCTGCGCACATTCGTTGAAGTCGCCGATGCCGGGGGCATCTCCCCCGCGGCGCTCCGGCTCGGCGTCTCCAAATCGATCGTCAGTCGCAGGCTTTTCCGGCTTGAAGCGGAACTTGGCGTCCAGCTTCTCGCGCGAACCACCCGGGGTGCGGCGCTCACGGAAGCCGGTGTCACCTTCCGCGACCATGCCGCCCGGGTCTGCGCCGAGATCGACATGGCCAGGGAATCGATCCTGCCCACCGGCGACCTTCGCGGCCGCCTGCGGGTTGCGGCGCCGCTGTCCTTCGGACCCCTGCATGTCGCACCCGTGCTCGCCGACATGGCCCGCCGCCACCCCCGGCTTCAGATCCAGGCCTGCTATACCGATCGCTTCGTCGACCTGATCGCCGAGGGCTATGATTGTGCGATACGGGTTGGCTATCTGCCGGATTCCAATCTGATCGCAAGGCGCGTCGGCCCGGTCTATGGCAAGCTCGTCGCCAGCCCCGACTATATCGCGGCACATGGATCGCCCGAGACGCCGGAGGACATTACCGGCCATGAGGCGCTTATGCAGAGCACCGAATCCTGGCACTTCATGGATGGCGGCAAGACCATCACGGTTCGCCCGCAAGGGCGGTTCAAGGCCGACAATGGTCTGGCGCTCGTCGCCGCGGCGACGGCAGGACTGGGCGTCGCCTATCTGCCCGACTGCCTCACCCATGACCATGTCGCATCCGGCGCGCTGGTGCCGATCATGACCGGCTATCCGCCGCCCCCGGCCGGCGCCTATGTCGTCCGCCCCCCGGGGCAGCACCTCGCCCGGAAGATACGGGTTCTTACCGGCCTCCTGATCGCGTTTTTCGGCCAGTCTCCGTACTTTGCGGCGGCGCCGGCCGCTGCCTGACCGGCGCATGGGGCTATACCATGGCCGGTGCCATCAAAAGCCCTAATGACATATTCATATAGCAATAGATCATGACCTGGGCTATCCTCCACCCATGAACGAGATCGGGGACAGGGTGCCGCCGGGCACCGACGGCGAGGATGGCGGGCGTGACGCGGGTCGCGGCCAGGGCGTCGCCACGCGCCCGGACGGGAACCGTCATCCGGCCGCCGGCTCAGGCCGGGACGGCGCCCCCCGCGACGGCACCCCCGGTCATGACGGCACCCTCGGTCGCGAGGGGCCGACGCCGCTGTATCACCGGCTCTATGTCATCTTCCGCGAGAAAATTCTGGGCGGCGAACTGCGTGATGGCGACATCCTGCCCAGCGAACACGACATCGCCCGCGATTATGGCGTGTCGCGGATCACCGCCAAGCGGGCGCTGGATGATCTGGCCGGGGAAGGGCTGGTCAACCGGCAGCGCGGGCGGGGCACCATGGTGACCCATCACTATCGCCCGGCGCCGATCCGCGCGCCGCTGGACGGGTTGATCGCCACCATCCAGAACATCGGCGCCCGGTCGGGCATGCGGCTGGTGTCGCTGGCCCGGGTGCCGGCCTCGCCGGCGATCGCCGACGAACTGAAGCTTGCGCCCGGCACTGAGCTTGTGGCGGCGGAGCGGGTGCGCGCGGCCGATGGCAAGCCCTTCGCGCTGCTCTCCACCCACACGCTGCCGGCGGCGGCCACCGGCTTCACGGCCGCCAGCCTTGCCCATCGCCCGCGGATGGGGATGTTCGAGGACGCGGGCTTCAGGGTCGAGGCGGCGCGCCAGAAGCTGTCGGCACAACTGGCAGACGATCGGTTGGCACAACTTCTGGACGTAGCGCCGGGAGCGGCGCTGCTGCGCCTGACCCGTACCCTGTATGACCCGGCCATGCGCCCCTTCGACCATCTGGTGTCGCTGTATGTGCCCGAGCGTTTCGAATACCGGATGGACCTGACCCGCAGCGACGCGGCGGATGGCGGCTGGAAACCCGCCCGTCTGACCATGGGCGAGTAGCTGGTCATGGTGCGTCCGACAGATCTGCCTTATCCCATCCCCGCCTGATCCCACCCGCGCCTGAATTCCTCTGGCCTGTTGCTGAAAGAGCCCCGACCATGGCACGTGAAACCCGTCCTTCCTTCCAATGGGAAGATCCGCTGAACCTTGCGGGTGAGCTTTCCGAAGAGGAGCGGATGATCCGCGACACCGCGCATGATTATGCGCAGGACAATCTTCAGACCCGGGTGCTGGAAGCCAACCGGCATGAAGTCTTCCATCGCGAGATCATGACCGAGATGGGCGCGCTTGGCCTGCTGGGCTGCACGCTGCCCGAGGAGTATGGCTGCGCGGGTCTGTCCTATGTCGCCTATGGTCTGGTGGCGCGCGAGGTGGAGCGGGTCGACAGCGGCTATCGTTCGGCGATGAGCGTGCAGTCGTCGCTGGTCATGCATCCGATCCATGCCTTCGGCAACGAGGAAACCCGGCGCAAATATCTGCCGCGTCTGGCCACGGGCGAGCTGGTCGGCTGTTTCGGCCTCACCGAGCCGGATGCCGGCTCCGATCCGGCCTCGATGCGCACCCGCGCCCGCAAGGTCGATGGTGGCTACGAGGTGTCCGGCACCAAGACCTGGATCACCAATTCGCCGATCGCCGATGTCTTCGTGGTCTGGGCCAAGGACGATCATGGTTCGATCCGTGGTTTCGTGCTGGAAAAGGGCATGAAGGGGCTGACCGCGCCCAAGATCGAGGGCAAGTTCTCGCTGCGTGCCTCGATCACCGGCCAGATCGCGATGGATCAGGTTTTCGTGCCGGAAGAGAACGCCTTCCCTGAGGTGCGTGGCCTGACCGGCCCGTTCTCGTGCCTGAACAATGCCCGCTTTGGCATTGCCTGGGGTGCCATGGGGGCGGCGGAATTCTGCTGGCATGCCGCGCGTCAGTACACCATGGACCGGATCATGTTCGGCCGGCCGCTGGCCGCCACCCAGTTGATCCAGAAGAAGCTGGCCGATATGCAGACCGAAATCACCCTGGGCCTGACGGCGGCGCTTCAGCTTGGCCGGCTGAAGGATCGCGGCAGTGCCGCCCCGGAGGCGATCAGCCTGATGAAGCGCAACAATTGCGGCAAGGCATTGGAAATCGCCCGCAGCGCCCGCGACATGCATGGCGGCAACGGCATCTCCGACGAATACCACGTCATCCGTCATATGTGCAATCTTGAGGCGGTGAATACTTACGAGGGCACGCATGACGTCCATGCGCTGATCCTGGGCCGCGCTCAGACGGGCATCGCCGCCTTCGGCTGATCTGTCCGCCTCATCTGCCCGTCTTCCTTAAGCGATGGATGCCCGACCCATGGCCGCCCCCGACCGCAACGGTGCTCTCTCCCATATCCGCGTGCTCGATCTCAGCCGCGTCCTCGCCGGCCCCTGGGCCAGCCAGATCCTTGGCGATCTGGGGGCCGAGGTGTTGAAGATCGAGCGGCCCGGTGCCGGCGACGACACCCGCGGCTGGGGGCCGCCTTATGCATCCTCGGCGGATGGATCGGCGCGTGAGGCGGCCTATTTCCTCACCACCAACCGCAACAAGCAGTCGGTCGCGATCGATATGGGTACGCCAGACGGTGCGGCGCTGATCCGCCGGCTGGCGGCGGAATGCGATGTGGTGATCGAGAATTTCAAGGTCGGGGGCCTGAAGAAATATGGTCTCGACTGGGCCAGTCTTCAGGCGGTCAATCCCCGGCTGATCTATTGCTCGATCACCGGCTTCGGCCAGACCGGGCCTTACGCGCCGCGCGCCGGTTACGACTTCATGATCCAGGCCATGGGCGGGTTGATGTCGGTGACCGGCGAACCCGACACGGTGGCGGGTGGCGGGCCGGTGAAGGTCGGCGTTGCTCTGGTCGATGTGATGACCGGGCTTTACGCCACCATCGGCGTGCTGGCGGCGCTGGCACATCGCGATCAGGGCGGGGCGGGTCAGCATATCGATCTGGCGTTGCTGGATGTGTCTGTGGCCACTTTGGCCAATCAGGCGATGAATTTTCTGGTGTCGGGCACGGCGCCCGGCCGGATGGGCAATGCCCATCCCAACATCGTGCCCTATCAGGCCTTTGCCACCCTCGATGGCCATCTGGTGCTGGCGATCGGCAATGACGACCAGTTCCGGCGCTTCGCCATCGAGGCCGGTCATGCCGAATGGGGCCTGGATCCGCGCTTCGCGACCAATGCGCAGCGTGTGGCCAACCGCGCGGCCCTGGTGCCGCTTGTGGCCGCTGCCGTCGCCGGCCGCACCACCGATGCCTGGATCGCGGCGCTGGAGCCGCGCGGCGTGCCCTGCGGGCCGATCAACACCCTCGATCGCGTGTTCGCCGACGCGCAGGTGCAGGCGCGCGGTCTGCGCCGCGACATGCCGCATCCAACGCTGGGGCATGTGCCCACCGTGGCCAGCCCGCTGAACCTCTCGGCGACGCCGGTGGTCTATGATCGCGCCGCCCCGGTGCTGGGTGCTGACACCGCCGATGTGCTTGGCCGAATTCTGGGGCTGGATGCCGCCACGCTCGCCGGGTTGAAGGCCAAAGCGGTTATCGGATGATGGCCGGTATGCCTGGCGGCGATGTGCCGACCTGCCTGGCGGGGGGCGACAGGCGGGCCTGATCGTTATAGGCTGGGTGACATGACACTCAAGCCGCCGGAAGGACCATTGCCATGACCGCGCCCAAGCTTGCGATCCGCCCGATGACCGCCGGCGAGGTGCCGCTGGCTCTGGACTGGGCGGCGGCCGAGGGCTGGAATCCCGGCCTGTCCGATGCGGTGCCCTTCATTGCCGCCGATCCCGGCGGCTTCCTGATCGGCCTGATCGACGATCGGCCGGTCGCGGTGATTTCGGCGATCCACTATGGCGCCGGCTTCGGTTTCATCGGCTTCTACATCGTGCGCCCGGACCTGCGCGGGCATGGCCATGGCTGGGCGATCTGGCAGCAGGCGATGGCACGCCTGCAGGGCCGGCTGATCGGGCTGGATGGCGTGATCGCGCAGCAGGACAGCTATCGCCGCTCCGGTTTCATCCTGGCGCATCGCAATATCCGCCACGAGGGCCCGGGCATCGTCGACACTTCCGGTGATGCCGGGCTGATACCGCTGGCCGACATGCCATTCGATGTGGTCGAGCGCTATGATCGCGGCCATTTCGCGGCACCGCGACCGGGCTTTCTGGCGCCCTGGATCGCGCAGCCGGGCAGCGTGGCGCAGGGTGCGGTCGATGATGGCCGCCTGCAGGGCTATGGCGTGCTGCGCCCCTGCCGCACCGGCTATAAGATCGGCCCGCTTTTCGCCGACACCAGCGCGATCGCCGACCGCCTGTTCACGGCCCTGCGCGGCCGGGTGCCGGCGGACGCGGCGGTGTTTCTCGACACGCCGGCGTGCAACCCCGGCGCCATGGCGCTGGCCGAACGCCATGGTCTGACCCCGATGTTCGAGACCGCGCGCATGTACACCGGCGCCGCCCCGGCGATCGGCATCGAGCGGATCTATGGCATCACCAGTTTCGAGCTGGGGTAAGCGGCGCGCGTCACATGGCGGCGGGGAAGCTGGTCTCGCGCATCATGTCGATGAAAGCCCTGAGCCCCGCCGGCATGTGGCGGCGGCCGGGATAGTACAGGCACAGGCCGGCGAAGGGCTGGCACCACTCTTCCAGCAGCGGCACCAGGCGGCCGGCGGCGATGTCGGCCGCGACCAGGGCCTCCATGGCAAAAGCCACGCCGACACCGGCCAGGGCCGCGTCGAGGATCAGCATCGGGTTGTCGACGATCACTTTCCCGGGCGCGTCGATCTGGATATCCTGTCCGTGGCGGCTGAATTCCCAACGATAGACACGGCCGCTGCCCAGCCGGTAATTGATGCAGTCGTGACGGGCAAGATCCTGCGGGGTCTTGGGCGTGCCATGTTGTTTCAGATAATCGGGGCTGGCGACGGCGATCAGGCGCAGTTCCGGACCGAACGGCACCGCGATCATGTCTTGCGGCACCGATTCCAGTAGCCGGACGCCCGCATCGAATCCTTCCGCGGCGATGTCGACCAGCCGGTCTTCTGTCACCACCTCGACCCGCATATCCGGAAACCGGGCCAGAAACCGGGCCAGCATCGGCTGCATCAGAACACGCGCGCTGCTCGCCGAGGCGTTGATGCGCAATGTGCCCGATGGCGTGCTGCGATAATCATCCACCTCGTCGAGCGCCGTCATGATGTCGCGCATCGCCGGCGTCAGCCGGCGGAACAGGGTCTCGCCGGCGGCGGTGGGCGATACGCTGCGCGTGGTGCGGTTGAACAGCCGGACGCCAAGCCGCTCTTCCAGGCTGCGCACCGCATGGCTCAGCGCCGATGGCGACATCCCCAGTTCCAGCGCCGCCTTGCGGAAATTGCGATGGCTGGCCACCGCCATGAACACCGTCAGATCTGTGATGCTTGCACGTTTCACTGATGAATAATCCTCAATATCCCGTGCAACATTATGCCGATTGTTGCATCACATCAAGAGGGCTAGTCTGATACTGCTTCCACAAGCCAGCCGCGGGAGGGCAAGCCATGGCACAGGTGATCACGGTGAACGGCGAGGCCCGGCAGGTCGATGTCGATGACGACACGCCCTTGTTGTGGGTGCTGCGCGACACCCTGCGACTGACGGGCACCAAATTCGGCTGTGGCAAGGCCCAATGCGGCGCCTGCACGGTCTATATGGACGGCCAGCCGCTGCGATCATGCAGCCTGCCGGTGGGGGCGGTCGGCACCTCTGAAATCACCACCATCGAGGCGGTCGACGGACCGGAAGCGGCGGCGGTGCAGGCGGCCTGGGTGGCCCATGACGTGCCGCAATGCGGCTATTGCCAGTCGGGACAGGTGATGAGCGCGGTGGCGCTGCTGCGCGAGGTTCCCAACCCCACCGATGACGACATCGATCTGGCGATGAGCGGCAATCTCTGCCGTTGCGCCACATATCTGCGCATTCGGGCCGCGATCAAGGACGCGGCCCGGTCATTGGAGGCCTGAGCGATGCAGATGCGACAGATGCAACCCGCGCGAGGGCAGGTTTCCAGGCGCGGCCTGCTGAAGGGCGCGGCCGGGCTGGTGGTTGGCGTCTATCTGGCGCCGTCGCTGATGAAGCGGGCGCTGGCAACCGAGGCCGCGGCGGCGGATGTGACCATGCCGGCCGGTGGCTTCGCCCCCAATGCCTTCATCCGGGTGGCCACCGACGACACGGTGACGGTGCTGGTCAAGCACATCGAATTTGGCCAGGGGCCGTTCACCGGCCTCGCCACCCTGGTGGCTGAAGAGATGGATGCCGATTGGGCGCAGATGCGCGCCGAGCACGCCCCGGCCGACACCGCCCTTTATACCAACAGCCTGTTCGGCATGCAGGGCACCGGCGGCTCGACCGCCATCGCCAACTCCTTCATGCAGATGCGTCAAGCCGGCGCTGCCGCCCGTGCCATGTTGGTGGCTGCCGCCGCCGCGGACTGGCAGGTGGAGCCGGCTGCGCTGACGGTGTCGAAGGGCCGCATCCGCCATGCCGCATCCGGCCGCGAAACCGGGTTCGGTGCTGTGGCGGAAGCCGCCGCCAAGCTGCCGGTACCGACCGATGTGCTGGTCAAATCCGCTAAGGATTTCAAGCTGATCGGCCGCGACCGCGACACCGTCGGCCGCCTGGACAGCCGCGCCAAAACCAATGGCAGCGCCATGTTCACGGCCGACATCCATACCGACGGCATGGTGGTGGCGGTGGTGGCGCATCCGCCCCGCTTCGGCGGCCGGGTGAAGAGCGTCGACGCCAGCCAGGCACTGGCGGTGCGGGGCGTGCTGGCGGTGCGCGAGGTGCCGACCGGTGTGGCGGTCTATGCCGACAGCACCTGGCCCGCGATCAAGGCGCGCGAGCTTCTGGACATCACCTGGGATGACAGCGCCGCCGAGATGCGCGGCACCGAGCAGATCCTGGCCGATTTCAGCGCGCTTGCCAAAGGCTCTGGTGCCGTGGCTGGCAGCCATGGCGACGCGCAGGCGGCACTGGCGGCGGCAGATCAGGTGGTCGAGGCCGAATTTCAGTTCCCCTATCTGGCCCATGCGCCGATGGAGCCGCTGGATGGCTGGATGACCTGGGACGGCAGCACCGCCTATGCCCGCTTCGGCAGCCAGATCCAGACCAGCGACCAGATGGCGATCGCCGCCGTGTTCGATGTCACCCCCGACAAGGTGCGGATCGATACCATGCTGGCCGGCGGCAGCTTCGGCCGGCGCGGTCAGGTCGGGTCGGTGTTCGCGGTGGAACTGGCGGCGGTCACCAAGACGCTGGCTGGTGTGAGCGGATTTGCCGGCCGGCCGGTGAAGCTGGTCTGGACGCGGGAAGACGACATTCAGGGCGGCTATTACCGGCCGATGTTCGTGCATCGCATGCGCGGCGCGGTGAAGGACGGCGCCATCACCGCCTGGGCCGATACCGTGGTCGGGCAGTCCTTCATTGTCGGCACGCCCTGGGAGGGTTTCGGCTATAAGGACGGCGTGGATGCGTTGATGGTCGAGGGTGCGAGCGAGCTGCGCTACACCCTGCCAGCCTTCAGTTGTGATCTGCACATCGCGAAAACCGGCGTGCCGGTGCTGTTCTGGCGCTCGGTCGGCCACACCCATACCGGTTATGCGGTGGAGTGCTTCGTCGACGAGCTGTTGACGGCGGCCGGTCAGGATCCGGTCGACGGGCGCCTGGCGCTGATGGCCGAGGCACCGCGTGAGGCCGGCGTGCTGCGCGCTGTGGCTGAACTGGCCCGCTGGCACGACACGACGCTACCCGAAGGCCGCGCGCGTGGTGTGGCGGTGGTGAAGAGCTTCGGCACCCATGTCGCCGAAATCGTCGAGGTGTCGGTGTCGGATGACGGCGAGCCCCGCGTGCACAAGGTGTGGTGCGCGGTCGATTGCGGCGTTGCGGTCAACCCCGATGTCATCCGCGCCCAGATCGAGGGCGGCATCGGCTATGGCATCGGCCATGCGTTGTATGGCGAGATCACCATGGAGGACGGCCTGCGCATGCAGTCGAATTTCGACGGCTACCGCTCGCTGCGGATCAATGAAATGCCCGAGGTCGAGGTGGTGATCGTGGCATCCGATGCCGCCCCCAGCGGCATTGGCGAGCCGGGTCTGCCGCCGGTGGCGCCGGCCATCGCCAATGCCATGGCGCGGCTTGGCCGCGAGCGCCCGCGCCGCCTGCCGATGCTGCGGGAGACGGCCTGATGCGGGGTAGATCGATGACGCTTGCCGGCCTCGCCACGGCCGGGCTGCTGTCGCTGGCGGCGCTGATGCCGGTGGCCCATGCCGCCGATATGTCCGCCACCGACATGGCCGCCGCCGATGACCCGCAGAGCCTGCGACCGGTCACCGCTTTCGACGGCATCGGCCCTGAGGCGGAACGCTCAGCGGCGCTGTTCGGCGAGGCGGCCAAGGTGTTGCAGCATCCGCGCTGCATGAATTGTCATCCGGCCGGCGACCGGCCGGCGCAGGGCGACGACCGTCACCCGCATAGCCCGCTGGTGGTGCGCGGCGATGGCGGCATGGGCGTGGTGGGCATGCGCTGCACGACCTGCCATCACGACGAGAACTATGAACCGGCGGGTGTGCCGGGCGATCCGCACTGGTCGCTGGCGCCGCCCGAGATGGCGTGGGAAGGCCTGAGTGTCGGCCAGATCTGCGCCCAGTTGAAAGATCCGGCGCGCAATGGCGATCGCGATCTGGCCGGCATCATCGAGCATGTCTCCACCGACAGCCTGGTGCTGTGGGGCTGGGCGCCGGGCGGCACCCGCACGCCGGCCCCCGGCAGCAATGCGGCCTTCACCCAGTTGATGCAGGCTTGGGTGGACACCGGCGCCCACTGCCCGGCGGGCTGATCACATCAGCCGGCCGCCGGTCGCCGGAATGATCGCGCCGGTGATATAGCTGGCGGCGTCCGATGCCAGGAACACGAAAGCGCCGGCCATCTCCACCGGCTGGGCGGCGCGGCCGAGCGGCGTGTTCCTGCCGAAGCTCTCGACCTTTTCCGGCGGCATGGTCGAGGGGATCAGCGGCGTCCAGACCGGGCCGGGGGCGACCGCGTTCACCCGGAGCGGTTCAGACGTCAGCCTGAGGCGGTCTATGCCCGGATGTCCCGACAGGTGGCCCAGGGCGCTCAGCGGCAACTTGATGCCGAGATGCCGGGTTGGGCGGAGCGCGCCGATGCCAAGGCCGCCATCGCCCAGCTTCCCACTGTGGCCAACGCCATCCGCTTCGAGGCAGAGGCGGTGGTTGCCGAGGGTCTGAGAGCCGACGGCATCGTGCGCGTCCTGATGCTGAAAGCGGCGGTGATCGAGCCCCAGTTTCATCCCGATACCGGCAATCACAGTTACCGCCAGATTCTGTCTGCGGCGCTCGCTGAAACCTTCCGCGTGCTCAGGGCGGATCCGGATTTCTGGGAAAGCCTGCGGCCTGCGATCGACGAGGCGGTGTTCGCCCGGCTGGACGAGGTGATCGGGCAGCAGGCGGCCATTCAGACGGCGCTTGATGCGATCAACAAGCGCCTTGATGGGCTGTTTGCCGAGCTTCGCTTGTCGACCGGGGACAGGGAGCGGCTTGCGGGGGATCTGGCGCGGGCTCAGACGGCCCATGACGCCACCCGCGGCCTTGTTCTGGGCTTTCTTGAGAGCCTGTTGCAGAATGGGTCTTCGGAATGTGTCGCGATCGCAGTGAGATCCGCCCTTGAGCCTGCGGCCGGCGCCTGAT
>NZ_BMDZ01000045.1 GCF_014636235.1 Tistrella bauzanensis | reverse complement strand
TGCCGCATCGTTCGCTCCCCCTTGCCGGGAAACAATGAATCATCACACCCGCTTCATGGCTAGCGGTAAATGGAGGTGCCCAGCTTTTTCCCAGCCGCCGCCGGGCTTCTGTCGCCAATAGGTCAGAGCGTGGCCGGCCGCCTTGTGGGCTCGCCAGCGATCGCGGGCGGCTGCCACTGCGCCGCCGTCGAACAGGTCCAGCACGCGGATGAATCCGGCCAGACCGGCCGGCTCCACATCCATGCCGTCAACCAGAACCAGAACCTGCGGATCGTTGGGCAGATCGTCGCCCGATGTCAGCCAGACCGGCTGGCGATCGGCCCGCGCGTCACCTTCGGCACCGTGGGGCAGAAAGCTGCCGGGGTCATAAGTCCAAAGCTGTGTGTCCAGCGCCTTCACCCGTTCCGGGCTGCCCGCGCGGATCACCGCCCGCCAGCCGCGCGACAGAACCCGTTCCAGCAGAGCCGGCAGGGCCTTTTCAAGCGGTGTCGCGGTCAGGTGATAGAATGCCACCTCAACCCCGGCCTCGACGGCCGGGGTTGAGGTGGCCTCGCCTGTGGCGGACATGGCCGGGGCGTCGCGGGCCGTCACGCCGCCTCGCCGGTTCCGGTGCCCTCGAAGCGATCGGCAACCAGCCGGTCCAGCAGACGCACGCCATAACCGGTGGCCCCCTTCGGCCCCAGATCCGTATCGCCCTTGCCCCAGACCACGCCGGCCACATCCAGATGCGCCCAGGGCGTCTCGCCCACGAACCGCTTGATGAATTGCGCGGCGGTGATGCTGCCGCCATCGCGGCCCTTGCCGACATTCTTCATGTCGGCGATGTCGGAATTGATGTCCTTGTCATAGGCATCCGACAGCGGCATGCGCCACAGCCCTTCGCCGGTCGCCCTGGCCGCCGCCAGAAGGCCATCGGCGAGGCTGTCATCATTGGCGAACAGGCCGGCGTTATAGCTGCCAAGCGACACGATGATCGCCCCGGTCAGCGTGGCAAGATCGATGATCGCGGTCGGCTTCAGATGATCGCGGGTATAGGTGATCGCGTCGGCCAGAACCAGCCGGCCTTCGGCGTCGGTGTTGATCACCTCGATGGTCTGGCCCGACATGCTGCGCACCACGTCACCCGGACGCTGAGCGGTGCCCGACGGCATGTTCTCGACCAGGCCGACCACGCCGACCACGTTCACCCGCGCCTTGCGCTGGGCCAGACCGCGCATCAGCCCGGCAACGATGCCGGCGCCGCCCATGTCCCACTTCATCTCTTCCATGCCGCCGGCCGGCTTGATCGAGATGCCACCGCTGTCGAAGCAGACGCCCTTGCCGACAAAGGCGACCGGGTCGGCCTCGTCGTCACGGCCGGTCCAGCGCATGACCACCAGATACGGCTCGTTCACGCTGCCCTGGGCCACGCCCAGCAGGGCGCTCATGCCCAGTGCCGCCATCCGGTCGCGGTCCAGCACCTCGACATCGATACCAAGGCTGGCAAGGCCGGTCAGCCGCTCCATGAAGGCGCGGGGGGTCAGCACATTGGCCGGCTCGGAAATCAGCTCGCGGGTGAAGTCCACCCCCTCGCCCACGGCATCGCGGGCCGCAAAGCCCGCGGCCGCATCATGGCCGGCATCGCTCACCACCACCACATCCGGGGTCACCGGGGCGTCCTCGCCCGGCCTGGCGCTGCGATAGCGGTCGAACCGCCAGCATCGCAGCCGTGCGCCCAGCCCGACTTCGGCCGCCAGCGCTGCCGCATCGCCGCCAAGCCCGGTCACATCGACCGCGATGGTGGCCGCGCCCGTCGCGGCTCGCACCGCCCGCCCACCCAGACGCAGGGCGCGGGC
The DNA here is from genome assembly GCF_014636235.1 of Tistrella bauzanensis. Taxonomy (NCBI): domain Bacteria; kingdom Pseudomonadati; phylum Pseudomonadota; class Alphaproteobacteria; order Geminicoccales; family Geminicoccaceae; genus Tistrella; species Tistrella bauzanensis. The sequence continues at coordinate 44,233 of NZ_BMDZ01000045.1, read as the reverse complement.
GGTGTCGAATTCATCCGCCTTGCCGATTCCCAGCAGCACCACGCGGTCGCAACCGATGCCATGCGGGGCCAGAACCGCCGCCTGCTGTTCCGGCTTACCGTCGAAGCGGGCGGCGGCCATGGCGCGGACCAGGGCACCGCCGGTGGCTTCGTCGACGGCGCGGCCGGCGGCGGTCAGCGATCGCCCTTCGGCCACGGGAAGAACAAGGGTGCCGTCGGTTGGGATCGACGACGTCGCGAAGCTGATGGTCATGCCTGCCTCTCCGGGTTCCTGTGCATGCGCGGGTGGCGGCCGCAAGCCGGCGGGACACCAAGCCCGCGCCATGCCTGTGCGGCGAAGTCTGCCACCGTCCCGCCAATATAGGTCGTGTCGATGGCGCACAGAAGCCCGGTGACGCAGATCTGCCACAGGGCCCCGGCTGCCCGGGCACTGGACCCCGGCCACGCCACACGATAAGTTGCAGCCGTCGGCGACGCGCACTCGTCCGCGCGGCGGCCATCTGTGCAGAACGGCCATGTGCGCAGGACCACCATATGCGCAGGACCAACCGGGACAGGTGCCCGTTGTGGTCTCAAGCGCCGCCAGCCCGCGCACACCAACGCGCTCTACCGCACCAAGGGTTCCATGCCCCTCGCTTCACGCTATCTGTTTCGACAGCTTCTGCTACCGGCGCTTGCCATTACCATGGGCCTGGTCGCGGTGGTGTGGTTGACGCAATCCGTGCGATTCCTGGATCTGATCGTCAACCGCGGCCTGTCGGCCTTCACCTTCGTGAAGCTGACGATATTGCTGTTGCCGACCTTCCTGTCGATCATCATGCCGATCGCCCTGTTCTGTGCGGTGATCGCGGTCTACTCGCGGCTGATATCGGATCGCGAACTGGTGGTCATGCAGGCGGCGGGCCTGGGCCCCTGGGCGCTGATCCGCCCGGCCGTGGCCCTGGCGGTGGGCTTCACACTGTTCGGCTATGTGCTGTCGAGCTATCTGGTGCCGGTCTTCGCCCGCGATTTCCGCGAGCTGCAATTGTCGATCCGCAGCGACGTCGCGGCGGTCCTGCTGCAGGAGGGCCGCTTCAACACGCCGGTTTCGGGACTGACGGTTTTCGTGCGGGAACGTCTGCCCTCGGGCGAGCTTGCCGGCATTCTGGTGCAGGACGAACGCGACAGGGACCTGCCGGTCACCATGATGGCCGCGCGCGGCGGTATCGTGCCCACCGAAACCGGTCAGCGGATCGTGCTGGTCGACGGCAACCGCCAGGAACGGTCCGGCGACGGCCGGGTCAGCTTTCTGTATTTCGACCGCTATACCGTGGATCTGGCATTGGTGGCCGGCGATGCGGCGCCCACTATTCCCGACCGGCGCGAACGGTTCATCGGCGAACTGCTGACCCCCGAAGAGGGGCTGCCGCCCAAATTTCGGGCCGAGCTTCGCGGTGAACTGCATCAGCGACTGGCCTGGCCGCTTTACAACATCGCCTTCACGCTGATCGCGCTTGGCCCCCTGCTCAGCGGCGAATTCAGCCGCCGCAGCCGCTGGACGCGCGTGGCGGTGGCGACGGTGGCCATGATCGTGGTGCAGTTGACCGGCCTGACCCTGACATCGGCGGTGGTCACGTCGCCGACGGCGGCCGTCCCGCTTTATCTGATCATCATCGGCGCGTCGGTCGTGGCGCTCGGCCTGATGCTGCGGCCACAGATCCGGCACATTCCAGCCACGCCGCCACAGGCCGGCCAGGACGGTCGCGAGGTGACGCCATGACCGACACCCGCCCCGTCCTGCCGCAGCCACAACGGTTGCGCGCGGGCCGTGCGCCGTCGACGCCGCGGCGCCATGTCTCGCCCACGCTCAGCCTGTATTTCGCACGCCACATGCTGGGATCTGTCGGCCTTGTTCTGGGCGTGGTGATCGGTCTGGTACTGGTGGTGGATCTGATCGAGCTGCTGCGCCGGGCATCGGGCAATGGCGAGGCCGATCTGGTGACGCTGATCGGCATGGCACTGCTGAAGAACCCGTTCCAGATTCAACGCATCGCGCCGTTCGCGGTGCTGATCGGCGGATTGATCACCTTCGCCCGCCTGACCCGCAGCAACGAGCTGGTGGTGGCCCGCGCGGCAGGTGTGTCGGTGTGGCAGTTCATGGGGCCGCCGCTTGGGGTGGCCCTGTTGCTGGGCCTGTTCCTGATCGGCATATTCAATCCGCTGGCGGCCCTGATGAGCGCGCGCTACGAAGCGTTGGAGGCACGCTATATCGGCGGGCAGTCCAGCCTGCTGTCGGTGGGGCCCGGGGGACTGTGGCTGCGCGAGCGCCTGGACGGACAACCGATCGTCATCCATGCCACGAAGATGGCGGCGGGCGGCACCGACCTTGGGAATGTCACCATCTTCCGGTATGACAGTAACGAGGTGTTCGAGGACCGCATCGACGCCACGCGCGCGCAGCTGACCGACGACCATTGGCGGCTGGAGAATGCCGTTATCTCGGCACCCGACGAAGTTCCGGTGACGCAGTCGGTGCTCGACCAGCCGACCCGGATGACGCGGGAGCAGATCCTCGACAGCTTCGCCAATCCTGAGACGATGTCGTTCTGGGCCCTGCCCGGCTTTATCGCCCAGTTGCGTGATGCGGGCTTCAGCGCCGTTCAGCATCGACTGTACTGGCATTCCGTGCTGGCCCTGCCGCTGCTGATGGTGGCGATGGTCATCACCTCCGCCGCATTCGGCCTGCGTTTCACCCGCCGGGGCGGCGCCGGCGTCACCATCGCGGGCGGCGTCTTCACCGGCTTCCTGCTGTATTTCCTGACAGGCGTGGTCTATGCTCTGGGCCAATCTGGGGGCCTGCCGGTGGTGTTGGCTGCCTGGACGCCGGCCGGCGTTGCGACGCTGTTCGGAATCGCGACCCTGATGCATCTGGAGGACGGCTAGCCTTGGTCGCCGGACCTGCTCGTAACCGCCGCCGCCGTCCGCGCCCCGGCCGTCTTCCTCGTCTGCGCGCGGAGCTGATGGCTGCCGCGGCGCTGTTTTTCATCGGCGCCGCACCGGGGCAGCTTCACGCCCAGGCGCTGCCGTCGCTGTCGTCCGACGAACCGGTGCTGATCCAGGCCGACGAGGTCGAATATTCCGATCAGCTCGACATCGTGATCGCCCGCGGCAATGTGGAAGTGGCGCAGGGGCCGCGGATCGTGCGCGCCGACACCCTGACCTATAACCGGCGCGACGGCATCGTGACCGCGCAGGGCAATGTCGCCATCGTCGAGCCCGACGGTTCGGTGCTGTTTGCAAGCTATGCCCAGCTGGATGAGGAACTGGCCAAGGGGGTCGCCCGCGATCTGCGCGCCAGGCTGGCCGACCAGACCCTTCTGGCCGCCGCCGGCAGCACGCGCGAAGGCCGTTTCACCCGCATGGACAAGGCTGCCTATACCGCCTGCGAACTCTGCGAGGAAACCCCCGACCGGCCGCCGCTATGGCAGTTGAAGGCCGATACCGTCACCCATGACGAACAGACCCGCGACATCGTCTATCGCGATGCAACGCTGGAACTGCTGGGCGTTCCGGTGATCTATACCCCCTATTTCAGCCATCCTGACCCCACCGTGGACCGTCGAAGCGGCGTGCTCGCCCCGACCTACCGGTCGAACAGCACGCTGGGCAGCCGAATCGACGTGCCCTATCACATCGTCATCGACCCGTCGAGCGACGCCACGGTCACACCGATCTGGACCACGGATCAGGGCGCCGGCCTCGGCCTGGAATACCGGCGGGTTCTGGATGAAGGCGCCTTCTCGCTGGAAGGGCTGATCGCCGATGCCAGCGACGATGTCGATCGTGACAACACCCGCGGCTATATCGCCGGCCGCGGCCGTTTCGACATCAACCGCACCTGGCGCTGGGGCTTCGACGGCATGTGGGCCGGCGACGACACCGTGCTGCGGGTCTATGATATTTCGAATCGCGAGACGCTGACCTCGACGCTGTATGCCGAGCAGCTGAACGGCCGCGATTATGCCCTGATCGCCGGCTACTGGTTTCAGGGATTGCGGAGCGATCAGGTCCAGTCACGCCTGCCGATCGCCGTGCCCATGGCCCAGTGGAACCAGCTCGGCGCCCCCGGCGCCGGGCCGATGGGCGGTCAGTGGCGCCTGGATTCGAGCTTTGCCGGCCTGACCCGGCGCGAGGGCACCGACAGCTATCGCATGACCGTGGATGGAGGCTGGAACCGCAGCTTCATCGGCGCGGAAGGTGGCGTCTACACCGTCGCCACGGGCCTGCGCGGCGATGGCTATATGGTCGACGACGTTCAGGACGGCACCCGGACCTTCGACGGCACCACCGGCCGGGTCGTGCCTGAGGTGTCGCTGGACTGGCGCCTGCCGATGGTGCGGTCCGACGGCGCGGCACGCCAGGTGATCGAACCGATCGTGCATGCGGTGCTCAGCCCCTATGGCGGCAACCCTGCGAAGATTCCGAACGAGGACAGCCGCGACTTCGAGTTCGACGAAACCAATCTGTTCGAGAATCAGCGTTTCGCCGGCTATGACCGGGTCGAGGGCGGACCGCGGGTGAGTTACGGCATGCGGCTCGGCCATTATACCGGCGATGGCGGCCAGATCACCGGCCTGATCGGCCAGTCGCTGCGCGCCCGGGCCGACGACACCTTTTCGCCGGGCAGCGGTCTGGACGACAAGGTGTCGGATTATGTCGGACGCGTTGTCGTCACACCCGACCCGAACCTGAACCTGTATTATCGCTTCCGCTTCGACAAGGACACGCTGGAGCCGCGCCGGACCGATCTTGGTGCATCCTGGATCGTGCAGCAGGCAAGCTTCGACCTGTCTTATATTCTGCTGCAGGCCGATGAAGAACTGTCGCCGGAGGACGCCGACGATCGCGAGGAAGTCTATTTCAGTGCCGGCTATGACATCAGTGACGATTTCAAGGTTTTCGGCAGCCTGCGTCGCGATCTTGAGAACGAGCGGTCGATCGACCATGGCGTCGGTGTGGCCGTGGACTTCGACAATTGCCTGTATATCGTTTCAGAAGTCCGCCGCAGCTTCTCGCGCGATCGCGATGTGCAGCCCTCGACCGATGTGCTGGTCCGGGTGGTGCTGCGCACGCTGGGCGGAACTTACTGACATGTACCCGACCGAGCACAGAGGACGTTCGATGAAGCCCTTGCGCATTCTGCTCCTCGCCGCATTCGCAGGCACCACGGCCCTCGGCGGCGCCGCGGCCCTTGCCCCCGGCCAGGCGCTCGCGCAGACCGCCGGGCGGGTTGCCGCCGTGGTGAATGACGACATCGTGTCGGTCTTCGACCTGACCGCGCGGCTGGACATGCTGGTCAAGACCTCGCAGCTGCCCGACGACCAGCAGACCCGCCAGCGCCTGGCCTCGCAGGTTCTGCGGCAGCTGATCGACGAGCGGATCCAGATGCAGGCCGCGCGCCGCCTGGGCCTGGACGTCTCGGCCGACGAGATGTCGCGCGCCGAAGCCGAGATCGAAAGCCGCAACAGCTTTCAGCCCGGCACCCTGCAGCAGAGCCTGCGGGCGCAGGGTATCGTGCCCTCCACGGTCACCGAGCGACTGCGCGCCGAGATCGCCTGGGAGAAGGTGGTCGCGCGCGAGGTTCGCCCGCGGATCGTGATCGGTGAGGACGAGATCAACGCCGTGCTCGACCGCATCCGCGCCAATGCCGGCCAGACCGAGTTTCGCGTGCTGGAAATCGTGCTGAGCGTGCCGTCGCCCGATCGCGAGGCCGAGGTCCGCCAGAACGCCGAGCGGCTGCTCGACCAGCTCCGCGCCGGCACGCCGTTCACGGTTCTGGCCCGCGAGTTTTCCGATGGTGTGACCGCCCAGCAATCGGGCGATGTCGGCTGGGTTCTGCCCGGCCAGCTGTCGCCCGAGATCGATGCGTTTCTGGCCAATGCCCGTCCTGGTGCCGTTTCCGGCCCGATCCGCACGCCCGAGGGCTATCACCTCGTAGCCGTGGCCGACAGCCGCAAGGTCACCGGTGGCGATGCCTCGCAGATCCAGGTGGCGCTAAAGCAGATCGCCATGCCGGTGCCCGAGGATGCCGCCGCCGCCCGTGCCATCGGCGACCGCCTGCTGGCGGCGACCGCCGATCTGAATTCGTGCGATGCGGTCGAGGGGATCGCAAGCGAGCTTGGCGCCGATCCGCAGACCGATCTGGGCACCCTGACCGTGGGTGACCTTGCCCCGGCGCTGCGCCAGGCGGTGATCAATCTCGGGGTCGGCGAGGTATCGCCGCCGATCACCGGCGGTGGTGCCGTCCGGGTGCTGATGGTCTGTGAACGCAGCGGCGACATCACCGGCCTGCCCGATCGCGACGCCATCCGCGACGCGTTGATCCGCCAGCGGCTCGACACCATGGCCCAGCGTCATCTGCATGATCTGCGCCGGCAGGCCTTCATCGATGTCCGCGTCTGACACCGGGGGCGGGCTGCCGCTCGCGATCACCATGGGCGAGCCCGCCGGCGTCGGTGGCGAGCTGACGCTTGCCGCCTGGGCCGGGCGCGAGGGCTTGCGTCTGCCGGTGTTCTTTGCCCTGGACGACCCTGAGCGGCTGCGCATGATCGCCGGTGCCATCGGTGCCGCGGTGCCGGTCGAGGAGATCGCCACCCCCGAAGATGCCGCGGCGGTGTTTGGCCGTGCCCTGCCGGTGCTGCCGGTCCGCCTGCCCTATCCGGCCACGCCCGGCAGCCCAAACCCGGCCCACGCGACCGCGGTGGTCGAGGCGCTCGACCGGGCGGTGGCGCTGGCACTGGCCGGCCGGATCGGTGGCGTCGTCACCAATCCAATTCAGAAGAAGACCCTCTACGACGCCGGCTTTCCCTATCCCGGCCACACGGAATATCTGGCAGCCCGCTGCGGCACCGGCATCAAGCCGGTGATGATGATCGCAAGCCCGGCAATCAAGGTGGTGCCGGTGACGATCCACGAGCCGCTGATCCGCGCGATCGCGATGCTGACGCCGGGCCTGATCGTCGAGATCGCCACCATCACCGCCGAGGCGTTGCGCCGCGATTTCGGCATTGCCCGGCCGAGGCTGGCGCTGGCCGGGGTCAATCCGCATGCCGGCGAGGATGGTGCGCTGGGGCTTGAAGACAAGGCGGTGGTGGCGCCGGCGGTCGCGATGCTGATGGCAGCCGGTATCGATGCCCGCGGCCCTCTGCCCGCCGATACCCTGTTTCATGCCGAAGCCCGCGCCGGTTATGACGCGGTGCTCGGCATGTACCATGATCAGGTACTGATCCCGGCCAAAACGCTCGATTTCCATGGCGGGGTCAATGTCACGCTGGGCCTGCCGATCGTGCGCACCTCGCCTGATCACGGCACCGCCCTCGACATTGCCGGCCGCGGCATTGCCCGCATCGACAGCCTGGTTGCCGCCATCAGGCTGGCCAGCCTGATGAGCGCCGCACGCAGACGTGCCGCCGGCTGATCCGGAGCCCCATGACCGACGAATTTTCATCGACCGGCCCTGCCGCCATCACCATTCCAGACGACACAGCCGCCCGGCTGGAGGCGCTGCCGCCGCTGCGCGACGTCATCGCGGCCAACGGCCTGGATGCGCGCAAATCGCTGGGCCAGCATTTCCTGCTGGATCTGAACCTGACCCGGCGGATTGCCAGACTGGCCGAGGGCCGCGGCGGCCTGGCCGGCGGCACCGTGATCGAGGTGGGCCCCGGCCCCGGCGGGCTGACCCGCGGCCTGCTGGCCGGCCCCGCCGCCCGGGTGATCGCCATCGAACGTGATGCCCGCGCCGTCCAGGCCCTGCAGCCGCTGGTCGAGGCGTTTCCCGGCCGGTTCTCGATCATCGAGGCCGATGCGCTGACCATGGATCCGGGGGCGCTGCTGGATGCGGCGGGCGATCCCGGCCGTTGCTGGATCGCATCGAACCTGCCCTACAACATCTCCACCCAGTTGACCGTGCAATGGGCCGAGCGCCCGGAACGCATCGCCGGCATGGTGCTGATGTACCAGAAGGAAGTGGCCGACCGGCTGATCGCCGAGCCCGGCGGGCGCGACTATGGCCGGCTGTCGGTGCTGGCACAATGGCGGTTCCGCATCGCCAAAGGCTTCGACATCGGCCCGCGCGCCTTCACGCCACCGCCCAAGGTGACGTCGACGGTGCTGATCTATGAAACCCGGCCCGAGCCGCTGGCGCCCGCCGATCTGCACCTGCTGTCGGCGGTGACGGCAGCGGGCTTCGGCCAGCGTCGAAAGATGCTGCGCCAGAGCCTGAAAAGCCTGGGTGATGCCGAAGCGCTGCTGGCCGCCGCCGGTATCGAGCCCACGCGGCGCGCCGAAACGGTCTCGGTCGAGGGGTTCTGCGCACTTGCCCGGGCACTTGCGGCCCGCGACTGACGCCATCGCCATCCGGTCGCGGCCGACGGGCGCTTATGCCCGACGGCGCATCTTGAAAATGCGCGATCCCTCGCCGAAATTGGCGACGAGCCATGGCGGCCCATGCGTGGACGCGTGCCGTCGTCATGTCTCCGGGGTGCCATTCACGACACGGGAGACCGCATGACCTATCTTCTGCTCGCCGCCGGCCTGGGATTGTTGTTTCTGGGTGGCGAACTTCTGGTCCGCGGCGCGGTGGGCACCGCCACCCGGCTGGGGATTTCGCCGATGGTGATCGGCCTCACCCTGGTCGGTTTCGGCACCTCCACACCGGAACTGGTCGCAAGCCTTCAGGCGGCGCTGGGCGGGGCGCCAGGCATCGCCATCGGCAATATCGTCGGCAGCAATATCGCCAATATCCTGCTGATTCTTGGTGCTGCCGCGCTTATCCTGCCAATCGCGGTTGCCCCGCAGGCGTTCAAGCGCGACGGCACCATGCTGACGCTGGCCACACTCGCGCTGATCCTCGCCTGCCTGGGCGGCGAATTGGGGCGGACCGCCGGTGTGCTGTTCCTGGTCGGCCTGGTCGGCTATACGGTCTTCAGCTATATCTCCGACAAGCGGATGAACGATGCCACCGCCCGGATGCACGCCGCCGAGGCGAACTATGTGGCAGATCAGGAGCCGGTGAAAACCGCCAGTATCGGCCGCAGCCTGCTGATCACAGCCATCGGAATCGCCGGCGTGATGCTCGGGGCGAATTTCCTGATCTCAAGCGCGGTCGAGGTGGCGCGGACCTTCGGCCTGTCCGAAGCGGTGATCGGCCTCACCCTGGTTGCCGTCGGCACCTCGCTGCCGGAACTGGTCACCTCGGTGATGGCGGCGCTGCGCAAGCATGGCGATGTCGCCCTCGGCAATATCATCGGCAGCAATATCTTCAACGCACTCGGCATCGGCGGCGTCACGGCATTGGTCCAGCCGATCGCCATCCCGCCCGAGGTGCTGGCGCTCGACATCTGGGTGATGGCGGCGGCAACCGGGCTGCTGCTGGTCTTCGCCTGGACCGGCTGGCGGATCGGCAGGCGCGAGGCCGGTGTGTTCCTGGCTGCCTATGTGCTCTATTTCGTCGTGCAGTTGTCGCCGGCGGTACGCGGTGCGCTCGGGCTCGCCTGAGCCACTGCCCTGCCCGACACCGCACTGATGGCCTGCACCGGATATCCGATGCGGGCCATCAGTCGTTTGTGGTCAGACCGATCTGATTGACGGTCAACAGAGCGAAGCTCAGCGACCGGCATCCTCACGCATGCCATTCACGAAACCGCTCAAGCCGAGCTGGCGCTTGCGGCGCAGGCGCTCCGCGCGCAGGATCGCCTCCAGATTGGCCAGGCTGCGATCGACATCATCGTTCACCAGCACATAATCGTATTCGGCGTAGTGGCTCATTTCATCAGCCGCCTTGGCCATCCGCCTGGCCACCACCTCGGCGCTGTCCTGGGCACGGGTGGTCAGCCGGCGTTCCAGTTCCACGATCGACGGCGGCAGGATGAAGACCGTCACCAGATCGTCGCGCGCCCGATCTGCCAGCTGCTGAGTGCCCTGCCAGTCGATATCGAACAGGACGTCACGGCCGGATGCCAATGTCGCCTCCACCGCCGCGCGCGGGGTGCCATAGCTGTTCTCGAACACGGTCGCATGTTCCAGCAGGGCATCGTCACCGACCATCCGCTGGAACGCCGCCTTGTCGATGAAGTGATAATCCACCCCATCCACTTCACCCGGCCGCTTCGCGCGCGTGGTCACCGATACCGACAATGCAATATCGTCATCACTGGCCAGCAACCGCCGCGACAGGGTGGTCTTGCCGGCGCCCGATGGCGATGACAGCACCAGCATCAGGCCACGGCGCCGGTCATGGGGAAGGCGGCGGCTGGTGGTGGCGGCATCACTCATGCCCACACCTGGGCCGGTCCGGCAGTCTGCATCACGTGTCTCGCTTCCATCATTCCAAAAGATCCTTTTATATGAAGGATCTTACTCAACATTCTGGATCTGTTCGCGCAACTGGTCGATCCGGGTCTTCAGCGCCAGCCCGATGCGGGTCAGCGTGGTGTCCGAGGATTTCGAGCACAGCGTATTGGCCTCGCGGTTGAACTCCTGGGCCAGAAAATCGAGCTGACGGCCGACCGGTTCGTCGTCGGCACACAGCGCCCGTGCCTGGGCGACATGGGCATCCAGCCGGTCCAGTTCCTCGCGGATATCGGCCTTGGCGGCGAGCACGGCCGCTTCCTGGATGATCCTGTCTTCCGACAGGCCGGCGCGGTCGTGCAGCAGGCTGTGGATCAGATCGTCCAGCCGGTTGCGGATCACCTCGGGCTGGGCGGCGGCGGTCGCCCGGGCATCGGCGATCAGGCCGCCGATCGCATCGATATGCTCGTCGATCAGCCGGGCGAGGGCGGCACCTTCCTGGGCGCGCGCCGCGACCAGCCGGTCGAAGGCCACGATCAGGCTGTCGGTCATCGCGTGCTCGCGGGTGGCGCGGGCGGCTTCGCTTTCCTCGTGCTCCACGGCCTGGATCAAGCCGGGCACGCGCAGCAGACCATCGATCCGCGGCGCCTTGGCCTTGGGAAAACGCCGCTGCAGATCGGCGATCACCTCGCCCAGCCCGTCGGCCACATCCGGGTCCAGGCGCAGCCGGGTGCCGCGGGCATGGACCACCATCGCAAGCTGCACGCTGACATGGCCGCGCCGCAGCCGGTCCTGGGCCACCCGGCGGATCACCGGCTCGAACTGATCGAAGCCGGCGGCAAGGCGGATGCGGAGATCCAGCGAGCGGCCATTGACGCTCTTGACCTCCCAACTCCAGCGGTAGCGCGCATCGCCGGCGTCGGCGCGGGCAAATCCCGTCATGCTGGCGAGCGCCATGGCCAATCTCCTGAGGATGAGCGATGATCGGCGGACTATACGAACCCCGCAAGCCCCCGCCAAGCAGCGATTGCCACAGATGTCCGACGCGACCCGCCCGCCACGCGACCACCTGTCGCCCCGCCACATCGCCATCACCGGTGCTTCCAGCGGGCTCGGCGCCGCACTGGTCCGGGCCTATGCCGCGCCGGGCGTCAGGCTGGCGCTGCACGGACGCGACGCGGCCCGCCTGGACAGTGTGGCCGCCGCCGCCCGCGCCAGCGGTGCCACGGTCGACACGGCCCTGTTCGACGTGACCGATGCCGGGGCCATGGCAGACTGGCTCACCCGCGCCGACACGACCTTTCCCCTGGATCTGGTCATCGCCAATGCCGGCATATCGGGAAACGAGGCGGCATCGGGCGGCACCGTTTCGGCCGATGTCACGCGCGCGATCTTCGCGGTCAATGTCGACGGCGTGGTCAATACCGTGTTGCCGGCCGCCAATCTGATGCTGGGCCGGGGACGCGGGGCGATTGCGATCATCTCAAGCCTGGCCGGTTATCGCGGCCAGCCCGGTGCCCCCGCCTATGCCGCATCAAAGGCCGCCGTCAAGGCCTGGGGCGAAGGTCTGCGACCGCGCCTCGCCAAGGGCGGCCTGCATGTGTCCGTCGTCTGCCCGGGCTTCGTGCGGACACCGATGACCGGGCGCAACCGCTTTCCGATGCCGTACCTGATGGAGGCCGATCGCGCCGCCGCCATCATCCGCCGGGGACTCTGTCGCAATCGCGCCCGGATCGCCTTTCCCTGGCAACTGGCCGCGGTGGTCTGGCTGCTGGCAGCCCTGCCGGCATCCTGGGCGGATGCGCTTCTGCGCCGGATGCCGGGCAAATAGTCGCCAGGACCGCCATGTCCGTGGCTGGCCGGCCCGCCATCGCGAAACGCCCTGACGCCCTGACGCCCTGCGATATGCTCTTGCCAGACGCACCCCGATTGCGCAACCATGGCGCCACTGATGGTGTCCGCGATCGACCTGGTCGGTCGGGGATGAAAAGGGAATGCGGTGCGCGATCACGGCCGAAGCCGGCGATCGCAATTCCGCGGCTGCCCCCGCAACTGTAAGCAGCGAGTGCCCCATCCTGACTGCCACTGGTCCATCGAGGCCGGGAAGGCGATGGCGGTGCGATGACCTGCGAGCCAGGAGACCTGCCGTCATTCGCGGTCACGGGCGAGCACGTCGGGCGGGGTGTACCGATGGGTTTTTGCAAGCGGTGGCGGCGTCAGGGCCCCCGGACACCCGTCTTCCTTCAGGCACGGTTCCAACAGGCACAAAGCCGCATACCATGCTGGCCTCGTTCGCAGTGACCGGTCGACGTTGCTGAACGAGGTCTATCGGTGCCTGATACCACTGCCCACGTCCGCCGCCCGGACTCCGTCCGCCGCCAGCCAGCCAACCGCCATGTCACCACGGCCGCCATTCTGACAGCCGCGCTCGCCGCCGGCCTGTCGTCCCCCATTGCACAGGCTGCCTCCGATGACGAGGTCACACCGCTCGGCCCGATCTCGGTGTCGGCCGCGCGCACGCCCACGCCGCTGGCCGCGATCGGCAGTGCGGTGACGGTCATCACCGGCGAGCAGCTCGACGCGCTTCAGATCCGCCATGTCGACGACGCCCTGCGGCTGGTGCCCGGCGTCGCGGTCAGCCGCACCGGCTCGGTCGGTGGCCTGTCGCAGATCCGCATCCGTGGATCGGAAGGCAATCAGACCCTGGTGCGGATCGACGGCATTGAGGTATCGGACCCGTCGGCCGGCTCGGAATTCGATTTCGCCCATCTGCTGGCCTATGAGGTGGAGCGGATCGAGGTTCTGCGCGGCCCCCAGAGCGCGCTGTACGGATCGGACGCCATGGGCGGGGTGATCGACATCACGACGAAGCGCGGCGCCGGCCCGCTGTCGGGCAGTCTGCGGACCGAGGCCGGCGGCTTCGAGACCCGCGAGGCGGCTGGCAGCCTGTCCTATGGCGACGAGATCTTCGACGGCATGGTCTCGGTGCAGAGCTTCCGCACCGACGGCATCTCGGTCGCCGACGAGCGGGCGGGCAATCCTGAGACCGACGGCTATCGCAACCGATCGGCCTTCGCGAAATTCGGCTGGCGGCCGACCGAGGATCTGGAATTCGCCCTGGTTGGCAGAACCCTGCGCTATCATGCTGAAGGTGATGGCTATTCCACCCTGCCCGTCGACGGCGACGAAGAGACCCGCGGCACCCAGAGCTTCGCACGCGCCGAGGCCCGCTATGCCATGGCCGATGGCCGGTGGCGCCACAAGCTCGGCCTGGCCCACACCGAACACGACCGCGACTATCGCGCGAACGGCTCGGTGTCGAGCACCTATCTGGGGCGACGCCTGAAGACCGATTATCAGACCGATTACAGTTTCGACACCACCACCGGCCTGCCCGCCAGCCACGATATCAGTCTGGCGGCGGAGTATGAGCGCGAGACCGTGCGCACCCACAGCGACTGGTCGTCGGTCGATCGGGCCTTCGATGCCACTGGCTATGCCGCCGAATACCGGCTGGGCTTGTTCAACAGCCTGTTCCTGTCGGTGGCCGGCCGGGTGGATCAGAACGAGTTGTTCGATGATGCCGCCACCTACCGGCTGACCGCGGCCTGGGTGATCGACGGCACCGGCACGCGGCTGCGCACATCCTATGGCACCGGGGTGAAGAACCCGACCCTGTTTGAATTGTTCGGCTATTCGGCCAGCTATCGGGGAAATCCAGACCTGAAGCCCGAACGGGCGCGCGGCTGGGATGCGGGCGTCGAGCAATCCTTCCTTGGCGGTCGCATCACCGCCGATCTCGGCTATTTCAGCCAGGATATCGACCGATTGATTCAAGGGTCTGGCAACACGTCGCTCAATCTGGATGGCACGTCGAAGATCGACGGCGTCGAGGCATCGCTGACCCTGCGGCCGACCGGCTGGATGGATCTCCGCCTCACCTACACCTATACCGATGGCGAGGACGCCAAGGGCGAGGAACTCATCCGCCGGGCGCCGCATGTCGCCAGCGCCGATATCGCCACCCGCTTTCTGGACGACCGCGCCCGCGCCGGCGTGTCGGTGGTCTATAACGGCGAGCAGAAGGACTGGGCCTATGACGCCAATTATGCCCGCAGCGTCGTCACCTTGGGCGCATATACGCTGGTCGGCCTGACCGCGGCCTATGACCTCACCGACAGGGCCGAGATCTTCGGCCGGGTCGACAATCTGTTCGACGAGCAGTATCAGGAGGTTCTGGGCTATGGTTCACGCGGGCGGGCAGCCTATGCCGGCCTGCGGATGCGGTTCTGAGCCATGATCCGGCGCAGCCCTGTGGCCGTGGCGGCGATGATCCTTGCGGCAATGATCCCGGCTGCGGCACCTGTCGGGGCGGCACCGACCCGGATCGTTTCGATGAACCTGTGCGCGGATGAATTGCTGCTGCGGCTGGCGCCACCGGGGCGGCTGGTGTCGGTCACCTGGCTGGCGGCAGGGCCGGCGGCGATCGATGCCGGCGCCGCGGCGGGGCTGACGCTCAATCATGGGCGGGCCGAAGAGATTGCCCGGCTCCGACCCGATCTGGTGGTGGCCGGGCGCTATACCACCGCCACCACCACGGCCATGCTGCGCCGCGCCGGCATTCCGGTGCGGCTTCTGGACGAGGCAACCAGCCTCGATGGCATCCGCGATCAGGTGACCAGCCTCGCGGCCACGGTCGGCAATCCCGATGCCGGCGTGGCGATGCTGGCCCGGATGGACGCCATGCTGGCGGCGGCGCGGCCGGCACCCGATGATCAGGGCGGCATGCCGGGGGTGGTGGTACTGCGGCCCGGCGGCGGCGTTGCCGGCGCCGGCACGCTTCAGGACGAGATCCTTACGGCCGCCGGCCTGCGCAATCTGGCGCCGGATGCACCGGTGGATGGCGATGGCCGCATCGGCCTGGAACGGCTGCTGCGGCTGAAACCGGAGCTGCTGATTCTGGACAGCGATGGTGATGCGCCGCCGGCCCTGGCACGCGAGGTGCTGGACCATCCGGCTTTCCGCAGCCGTCAGGCCGGCATCACCATCGCCTCGCTGCCGGCAGCGCTGTGGGTCTGCCCCGGCCCCTGGGTCGCCGAGGCGGTGGCACGGCTGTCGGCCGCGCGCCGCACGGTGCTGACCCGGCGCGGTGCCGACCAATGATAATGAGGCCATACATCCACCTGGCCGCCGGCACGCGCCTCCTTGCAAGCGGGCTTGCCGCACTGACCGCCCTGCTGATGCTCGCTTCGATCGCGACCGGTCCCGACGGGCTGAATCTGTGGCAGGCCGTCGCCGATCTGTGGCATGGCCGCGAAACCCTCGATGCCCTGATCCTGGTGGAGTTGCGCCTGCCCCGGGCGATCCTGGCCGCCCTGCTGGGCGCGGGGCTCGCCATGGCCGGGGCCACCCTTCAGGGCCTGCTGCGCAACCCGCTGGCCGATCCGGGGGTGATCGGCGTCAGTGGTGCCGCCGGCTTCGGTGCGGTCTGTGTGTTCTATAGCGGGCTGGGGGCGCTCTGGGCGCTGGCTCTGCCGCTGGGCGGCATCACCGGCGCCCTGCTGGCGACGCTGGTTCTGGCACTGGTCGCCCGCCGGGGGGCGGGGACCACGGCGCTGATCCTGACCGGTGTCGCCATCGGCAGCTTTGCCGCCGCCTTGACCGCGCTGGCGCTCAACCTCGCCCCCTCGCCATATGCGGCGCTGGAAATCGTGTTCTGGTTGATGGGATCGCTGGCTGATCGCAGTATGAACCATGTCTGGCTGGCGGCACCGCCGATCCTGATCGGGCTGGCGATGCTGGTTCGCACAGGCCAGGCGCTTGAAGCCCTGACCCTGGGCGAAGACACCGCCCGCAGCCTGGGCTTCGACATCACCCGCACCCGGCTGGCGGCGATCATCGGCACCGCCCTGGCGGTGGGGCCGGGGGTCGCCGTCGCCGGTGCGGTCGGCTTCGTGGGGCTGATCGTGCCGCATCTGATGCGGCCACTGGTCAACCACCGGCCGGCCGCCCTGATCTGGGTCTCCGGCCCTGCCGGTGCCGCCTTCACGCTCGCGGCCGACATTCTGCTGCGCCTGCTGCCGACCCGGCCCGAGCTGAAACTGGGGGTGGTGATGGCGCTGATCGGCGCCCCCTTCCTCGCCTCCCTGATCCTGTCCGTTGCCCGAAAGGATCCCCGATGACCGCCACCGCCATGGCAGAGCGTCCGGTTCTGGAGGCCTTGAGCATCACCGTTATCGGGCCGGAGCGCCCCATCCTGGATGCGGTCAGCCTGCAATTCGCGCCCGGCCGGCTGGTCGGGCTGATCGGACCCAACGGCGCCGGCAAGACCACCCTGCTCCGCCTGCTGGCCGGGTTGTCCCGGCCCGATCGCGGTATGGTGCGTCTGGATGGCCGCCCGATCCACGACCTGCCCGCCATGCGGCGCGCGCGCAGCCTGTCCTATCTGGCGCAGGGTGGTCAGGCACATTGGCCGCTGGGCGCCGAAGCGGTCGTCGCTCTTGGACGTCTGCCCCATGGCGATGGCACGACGCCGGCCGACCGGGCGGCAGTCGCGCGCGCCATGGCCCTGACCGGCACCACCGGCTTCGCCGGCCGGCGTATCGACCGGCTGTCGGGTGGTGAAATCCTGCGTGTGCTGCTGGCGCGCGCGCTGGCGGTCGAGGCGCCGGTGCTGCTGGTCGACGAGCCGGTGGCGGCGCTGGACCCCGCTCACCAGCTCGACGTCATGGCGGTGCTGGCCGATCAGGCCCGCCGGGGTGCGGTGGTCGTCGCGGTGCTGCACGATCTGTCGCTGGCGGCGCGGTTCTGCGACCGGCTGGTGTTGCTGACGCAAGGCCGGGTGCTGGCCGATGGCGATGCCGCGCGGGTGCTGAGCGCCGGCCATCTGGCCACCGCCTATGGCATTCATGCCTGGCGTGGCGAGGCCGGTGGCCGGCCGCTGATCATTCCCTGGGCACGGATCGGCTGCGCCGAGGAGGCTGCATTCATCCCCCCATCACACCAACCCGATGATGACGAGGTGGCACCATGCCCGCGAGCGTCCGCGCCACAGACCGCCGCACGATACAAGACGACGACACCCGCCGGCTGATCGCCGACCTGATCGCCGATCCGGCCCAGGGCTGGAGCACCGGCAGTTTCGGGGCCATCGCCGAGTTCATCCGTGATGCCGACGAAGCAATCATGGGCACCGCAGACGTCCCCGCGCGGCTGGCCATGGCCACGGCGCGGGGCGCGCTGGCGGTGAACACTGCAACGGCGTGCCGGCCGCTCGCCTATCACACGCCATCCGCCGACGGCATCGGCTGGTCGTCGGCCATCGCCTTCTGCCAGCCGGCGACAGCCGCAATCTGCGCCGCGCACAGCGTGGTGACCGAGCTGGGGCCGGATGACCACGCGGTGCGCGATCAGGACCGGCCGGCGATCCTGTTCGATCTGGGCCTCGCCATCCCCCATGTCGATGCCTGTATCCGGCTGTCCGACCCGGCCGCGATCGCGGTTCTTCGTGGTCTGGCGGGCCGGCCGCTGCTGGGGTCCGATCCGGGACCGCGCCGCGCCGCCGCCGCCACCGGCGGCCATCGCGTCTTCATGACCAGGTTGTCGCGAATCGAGGTTTATCAGCCAGTTCCGACAGCCGGTGAAACCTCGCCCGAAGGCCCGCATACCCATCTTCTGCCCAAACTGCTGGCGACTGGGCTGGCGCATTCGGCGACCACCCCGATTGCCGAGGGCGAGGTTGCCGGACTGACGATGCACGCGGTCAACCCGCTGCGGGACATGACGGGCCGCCCGCGCCCCTTCGACCTTGCGGCACATCTGTCATTCGCAGCCCTGTTCGCCCGCCATGGCGACCCGCGGGCCGCCATGGTCATGCAGCGGGTGTTCGATGCGGTGGATAGCGGCCTGCCGCCACGCCACAGCGCAGCGCTGACCACCGGCTGTGAAGACCTTGATGGCCGATGGATCAGGGCGGCAATGAAGGTGGCCTTGCGGCAGGCCCGCCAGATGGGCATCGGCGACCCGGCACTGATCGCCGACTGGCAGCATGTCCATGATCCGGCCGGCGGCGATGCCGCGGATGGCCGCGCCACGGCCGGCAGCTGTGGCTGAGCGCGCAGCGGCGGCTGGTCAATCCTGTTGCGATCCGGCCGCTGCTGCCTTGGCGGCGGTACGGCGCTCGCGCTCGATCCGCCGCCATTTGGCGACATTGCGATTGTGCTCGGCCAGTGTGGTCGCGAACACATGCCCGCCAGTGCCGTCGGCCACGAAATACAGCGCATCGGTCTCGGCCGGCTGGGCCACGGCCATCAGGCTGGCGCGGCCTGGCAGCGCGATCGGCGTTGCCGGCAATCCGTCGATCTCATAAGTGTTCCAGTCATGGGCGGTGCCGAGATCGCTGCGGGTGATGCCGCGAGCGATCCGGCCGGTGCCGTCGCTCAGGCCATAGATCACGGTCGGGTCCGATTGCAGACGCATGCCGCGCTTCAACCGGTTGATGAACACCCCGGCGACCAGCGGCCGCTCGTCGGCGACCCCGGTCTCGCGCTCGACCACCGAGGCCAGGATCAGCATCTCCTCAGGCGATGACAACGGCAGATCCGGCCGGCGCGCGGCCCATGCCTCGTCGAGCGCCTGGTCCATCGCGGTCTTCATGCGCTCGATGACACCCGCGCGGCTGTCACCTCGGGTGAAGGTATAGGTCTCGGGCATCAGGCCGCCCTCGGCCAGAGTGTCCAGCGGCGGCATCTCGCCCGACAGCCGGTCATCCTCGTCAACCATCGTCCAGACGCTGCGCAGGGTCACCCCCTCGGCCACCGTCAGGCGATGCAGCACCACCCGGCCTTCGACCAGCATATCGATGATGTCGGACGGGCTCTGGCCGGGTTCGATACGGTACTCGCCCGCTTTCAGACGGGCCTGAACATCCATCAGCGTCACCGCCGCCCGGAATGCCAGCGGCTGGTCGATCACGCCGGCATCGGCCAGCCGCCGGGCGATGCCGATCACGCCGGTACCACGCGGCAGCATGACGGTGCGGGTCTCGGTCAATGCCGCGGGCGTCTCGAGCCAGACCGAGCCCCACCAGACCAAAGCCCCCGCCCCCGCGACGACCAGGGTCATCACGGAAACGAGGGCGATGGCAATATACTTCAGGATGCGCACGGCAGCCCCTGCGTCAGACGATCCGAAAGACGTCGGACCGACGGCCGGTCATTCCGGCCGCGCGAAGACGACCGAGGCATTGGTGCCGCCGAAGCCGAACGAGTTCGACAGGGCATAGCGCACCGGCCGCTCCTTCGCCTGATGCGGCACCAGATCGATATCGCAGCCGTCATCCGGGTCATCGAGGTTCAGCGTCGGCGGGACGACACTGTCGCGGATGGCGAGGATCGAGAAGATCGCCTCCACCGCGCCGGCCGCCCCCAGAAGATGGCCGATTGACGATTTGGTCGACGACATCGACAGCTTATAGGCGGCATCGCCGAACAACCGCTTCACCGCCGCCAGCTCGATCACGTCACCGCGCGGCGTGGAGGTGCCATGGGCGTTGATGTAGTCGACCTGATCCGGGGTGATACCGGCACGCTTCAGCGCCGCCTGCATGGCCCTGAAGCCGCCATTGCCGTCTTCCGACGGTGCGGTGATGTGATAGGCGTCGCCCGACATGCCATAGCCGATGACCTCGGCATAGATATGCGCGCCGCGGGCCTTGGCATGCTCAAGCTCTTCAAGCACGACCACGCCGGCACCCTCGCCCATGACAAAGCCGTCACGGCCCTTGTCCCAGGGGCGGGAACCACGCTCAGGCGTGTCATTATAGCCCGAGGACAGCGCCTTGGCGGCCGCGAAGCCGGCAATGCCCATCCGGCAGACCGCCGCTTCCGAGCCACCCGCGATCATCACGTCGGCATCGTCCCACATGATCAGCCGGGCCGCATCGCCAATGGCATGCGCGCCGGTCGAGCAGGCGGTGACGACCGCATGATTGGGGCCGCGGAAGCCGTATTTGATCGACACCTGGCCCGAGGCCAGATTGATCAGCGCCGAGGGAATGAAGAACGGCGAGACGCGGCGCGGACCGCGCTGCTCCATCGCGATCGCGCCCTCGGCGATCGTCGGCAGACCGCCGATGCCGGAACCGATCATCACCCCGGTCCGGTTAAGATCCTCTTCCGCCTCAGGCTTCCAGCCCGCGTCGCGGATCGCCTCGTCGGCGGCGCCCAGGGCGTAATGGATGAACTCGTCCATCTTCTTCACGTCCTTGACCGGAATATAGTCTTCCGGACGGAAGGCATCCTCGCCGGCGCCCTTGGGCACCATGGCGGCGATGCGGACGGTGAGGTCGGACACATCGAAGCTGTCGATGCTGCGGATTCCGGACTTGCTGGCGAGCAGACGCTCCCAGCTCGTCTTCACCCCGACCGCGAGCGGAGTGACAAGACCCAGCCCGGTGACGACGACACGTCTCATCTCGGTCAGCGCGTCCTTTCTGCCTGAATGGGCCGCGTGCCGGCGGCCCGGACGGGGCCGCCACAACGGCAGAAGCGGGCGTTGTCGCCCATCCGTCAGCGATCGGATCGGCGGACGACGCCCGTTTCGCGGCGGAACCCATGGCCGCACGACAGATGTCGGTGCGGCGACGGGCCCTTCGATCAGCTCACCCGCGCCGTAGCGGGTGCGGCCGCACCGGCGGCTGGCGCCGGCACGTCGCCCGGAGCGTCAGGGCTGAACAATCAGCCCTGCTGCTCCTGGATGAACGTGATGGCGTTCTGGACGGTCAGGATCTTCTCCGCGGCGTCATCCGGGATCTCGATCCCGAACTCTTCCTCGAAGGCCATCACGAGTTCGACGGTATCGAGGCTGTCGGCACCGAGGTCGTCGATGAAGCTGGCCGTCTCGGTGACCTTGTCTTCGTCGACACCGAGATGTTCGACCACGATCTTCTTCACGCGCTCAGCAATGTCGCTCATCAGTCGTCGTCCCTCAAGCTCACGGGCAAGTGGCGTTCGTTCGGGCGTTGCGCCGTACTGCCGATTGGTCGTGCAGGGCAGCCCCGTCGAAATCGAGAAGGGCTGTAGCACACTTTCCGGACCTTTGTCAGCAGCACTTCCGCATGCCACGGCAAAGATCGCGGGGCTCGTCCGGTTCGCGTCCCCGGCCCGGCGGTCAGATCATGACCATGCCGCCGTTGACGTGGAGCGTCTGACCGGTCACATAGGCCGCCTCGGTGCTCGCCAGATAGACGATGGCCGCGGCGACATCTTCCGGTGAGCCAAGACGGCCCACTGGTACCTTTTCGAGCAGACCGGTCTTCTGCTCGTCGGTGAGCACGTCGGTCATCGGCGTTGCGATGTATCCGGGTGCCACACAATTCGCTGTGATCCCGCGGGAGGAAACCTCCTGCGCGATCGCCTTGATCATGGCGGTGAGGCCACCCTTGGACGCGGCATAATTGGCCTGCCCGGGGTTGCCCATATGCCCGACCACCGAGGTGACGGCGATGATGCGGCCATAGCGACGCTTCATCATGCCCTTCATCACCGCCCGGGTCAGGCGGAAACCCGCCTTCAGATTGACGTCGATCACCTGATCGAAATCGGCGTCCTTCATCCGCATCAGCAGCGTGTCGCGGGTGAGGCCGGCATTGCTGACCAGAATGTCGAGCCCACCCATCGCGGCCTCGGCCTCTTTGACCAGGGTCTCGGCGGCGCCGTCGACGGCGAGATCGGCCGGCACCACATGAACCCGCTCCCCCAGCTCCGCCGCCAGTGCCTCCAGCGCATCCGCGCGCCGGCCGTGCAGTGCCACGGTGGCACCCTGGGCGTGGAGCGCGCGGGCGATGGCGGCACCGATACCGCCGGTGGCGCCGGTCACGAGCGCGGTACGCTGCGTCAGATCGAACATGGGATCGGTCAACCTCGGTATTCAGAGAGCCAGGGTCAATTCAGAGAGCCGGGATCGGGCCGTCAGCCGGTCGGCAACCCCAAAGCCCGAGCGGACAACCCGGACAGGTGGCACGGCTCAGAGTGATGTCAGGAACGCCTCGATCTCGGCGGGGGTTCCGACCGACCGGGCCGCGACCGCGCGGTCGATCCGCTTGGTCAGCCCCGACAGCACCTTGCCGGCGCCCAGCTCGACGGTTTCTTCCACACCGGCCGACTTCATGAACAGGACGCTTTCACGCCAGCGCACGACGCCGGTCACCTGATCGACCAGCAGACCACGGATCCGGTCGGGATCCGAGACCGGTTCGGCCAGAACATTGGCGATCAGTGGCAGGCGCGGTGCGTCGATCTCGACCTGCGCCAGCGCATCGGCCATGCGGTCGGCGGCCGGCTTCATCAACGGGCAATGGAACGGCGCGCTCACCTCCAGCGGAATGGTGCGCTTGCCGCGGGCCTTGCCGATCTCGACCGCACGGTCGATGGCCGATTTATGGCCCGACAGCACCACCTGCCCCGGCGCGTTGTCATTGGCGACCACGCAGACTTCGCCGGAGGCCGAGGCCTCATCGGCGATGGCGCGGGCCTCGTCCGGGTCGACGCCCATCAGCGCCAG
Source organism: Tistrella bauzanensis (assembly GCF_014636235.1). Taxonomy (NCBI): domain Bacteria; kingdom Pseudomonadati; phylum Pseudomonadota; class Alphaproteobacteria; order Geminicoccales; family Geminicoccaceae; genus Tistrella; species Tistrella bauzanensis. The sequence continues at coordinate 21,347 of NZ_BMDZ01000045.1, read as the reverse complement.
CATGGCGCCCACGCCAACAGGTACCGCCAGCTGCATCGCCTGGCCGCGGATCTTCAGCAACCGGGCCGTGTCGCCGATATCGAGGGCACCGGCCGCGCACAGCGCCGAATACTCGCCCAGCGAATGACCGGCCACGAAGGCCGCCTGCGTGGCGATGTCCAGACCACCCTGCTGCTCCAGCACCCGGACCACCGCCATGGAACAGGCCATGATCGCCGGCTGGGCGTTTTCGGTCAGGACCAGCGTTTCCGCCGGTCCATCGAACATCAGGCGCGTCAGCGGCTGCTTCAGCGCCTCATCGACTTCTTCGAACACCTCTCGCGCAGCCGCGAAGGCCGCCGCAAGATCCTGTCCCATGCCCACCTTCTGCGAGCCCTGCCCTGGAAAGACGAACGCACGTGCCATGGAGCCTCGCTTCAGTCTTGGCTTGACGACCCGATCGCCGCGCCGCAGGTCTGCAATCCCGGGCCGGTCGTGGGCCAAGTCATGACCGCGACCGCGACCGATTGTCAAGAACCGCATCGCGTGACCATGCGGCCCGACGATCGATACAGACCGGCAAACCCGCCGTTTCCATGATTTTTTTCCAGGACACGGCATTGAGCCCGCGGCACAGTTTATCCGAACCTGGCTGCGTTTCCAGAGATTAATTCAACCCGAAGTATATGGCCTGGACGATCCTCCGTCGATCTTGTCGCGGCAGGCTGCGCCGCCGCCGGGCCGGCGCCGGCGCAGGTATCCTGCCATGTTCGGTTCCCCGGGCGCCGATTGGCCTTGCGCGCCCCCGGACTTGGCGTATAGTGCGCAACCTCCGCGCCGGGCCGTTTGAATGCCGGTGCGCGGAGGGTTTGTCATGTCCGGATGCCGGATGGCTGCGGATGCCCATGACGACCAGCTCCTTGCCGGCACCGGGTGGTGTCGGCTGAGCCCGTACCGCCCGAAGACACCCCCCGGCGCCCGGCCGCAAGCCGGCGAGCGGGATGCCAGGGCGGCGGGCAGGAAAAAGCCGTAAGGAGTCTTTAACAATGCCCTTCTACGAGACGACGATCATCGTCCGTCAGGACGCGTCGACCCAGCAGGTCGAAAAGCTGGGCGAGGATATCAAGAAGATCCTCGAAGAGAACGAAGGCCGCCTGACCAAGCAGGAGAACTGGGGCCTTCGCCAGCTCGCCTACCGGGTCAAGAAGTACCGCAAGGCGCATTACCTCTACCTGAACATGGAAGCATCGCCGACTGCGCTGACGCAGATCGAGTACATGCTCCGTTATCAGGAAGACGTGCTGCGTTATCTGACCGTCCGCGTCGACAGCCTCTCCGACGAGCCGTCGGCGATGATGCAGAGCCGCGGTCGTGGCGAACGTGGTGACCGCGGCGATCGTGGTGACCGCGGCGAGCGTCGCGGTGGCGACCGTTTCGGTGACCGCGGCGATCGCGGTGATCGTGGCGACCGCTTCGAGCGTCGCGAGCGCCCCGAGCGCGTCGAGCGCTGATCCCAAGGTCCAGTCTTGCGAGGATAGATCGTCATGGCTTCCAACAAGTCACAGAGCGCCGTCACGATTCCGGCGGCACAGGGCCAGCGTCGCCCCTTCTTCCGTCGGAAGAAGACCTGCCCGTTCTCCGGCGCCAACGCGCCGGTGATCGACTACAAGGACGTGAAGCTGCTCAGCCGCTACATCTCGGAGCGGGGCAAGATCGTGCCGAGCCGGATCACGGCCGTGTCCGCGAAGAAGCAGCGTGAGCTTGCCCGCGCCATCAAGCGCGCCCGCATTCTCGCCCTCCTGCCCTTCGTGTTGCAGTAACCCCGACGACGCCGTCCGTTAGGGGATGGCGATCGGTGGGATCAGCAGACCCGGGCCCCTGATCATCCAGGCCCGGACACAGAAACACGACCTTGTCACCGATGCCCGGCCAGTCGTCTGGCCCGCGGTGGCGGGAACGGAGCGCCCCCAGGCCCCATGCGTATCTCGCGCGACATCACCATCACCCTTGCAGCCGGCGCCCTCAGCGGCGTTGGCAGCCTGCTGGTCGTGACCGGTGCGCTCGGCGTGATCGCGGCATATCTGGCGCCGGCTCCGCTTTTCGCCGCGGCGTTCCGCTTCGGTCTCGCCAACGGCCTGCTGTCGGCGGTTGCCGGCACGATCGCCGGCGCATTGACCGCGGCGGCGCTCGCCGGACCCGAACAGGTGCTCTATGGCATCGGATATGCGGTGGCAACCGCGCTTCCCGTGCTGGTGATCGCCCGGTTCGCCCTGCTCTCGCGCCCCGATGGCGCGGGCGGCACGGAATGGTATCCGGGCGGGCGGCTGATGACGGTGGCGATCACGCTGGCGGCCATACTGGTGGCCGGCGGCTGGTTGTTCACCCTGGGCGCCGAAGGCGGCCTGCGCGGCGAAGTCGCGCGGACGCTGGAACCGCTGATCGCGCTGATGGCGGCGGATGCCGCAACAGCCGACGCGGCGGCACTGGCTGACGGGTTGGCGGGGCGTTTCGTCGCCTTCGCCGCGTGTTTCTGGGTGGTGCAGATGGTGTTGTCGGGACTGCTCGGCCGTTTTGCGGCCGAGCGGCTTCTGGGCGGCGCCATGCGGCCGCTTCCGTCGATCTCGACCTTCGATCCACCAGAGGTGGTTCGCTGGGTTTTGATGGCGGGACTTGCCCTCACCCTCGTCGTCGGTGGCGACGGCGATCTCGGCCTTCTGGCCGGGGTGGCCGCCGTCCTGGCGTCGATGCCGTATCTGGTTCTCGGTCTGGGCGTGGCGCACGGGCTTGCCCGGCGCACACGCGGCGGCGGGTTCATTCTCGCCGCGGTCTACATGCTGGCGCTGATGCTGCGCTGGCCGATCCTGCTGATCGTCATTCTCGGCTTCGTCGAACGTTGGGCCGGGCTGCGCCACCGCTCCGGCGCCGCCTGACACCGCCTTAGGAGTACATCCGATGGAAGTGATCCTGCTTGAGCGCATCCAGAACCTGGGCCAGATTGGCGACCGCGTTAAGGTCCGCCCCGGTTATGCGCGCAACTTCCTCCTGCCGCAGCGCAAGGCCTTGCGCGCGACCAAGGAGAATCTCGGCTATTTCGAGACCCAGCGTAAGGCGCTCGTCGCGCTGAACGACACCCGCCGGTCCGAAGCCGAAATCCTTGCCGAAAAGCTGGTCGGCCAGGTGCTGCCGGTCGTCCGCCAGGCGGCCGACAACGGTCAGCTCTATGGTTCGGTCACCGCCCGCGACGTGTCGCTGGCGGTCGAGAGCTTCGGCCTCGAGGTCAGCGGCCGTCAGGTCCAGCTGCGCGAGCCGATCAAGACGCTGGGCACCCAGACCGTCTCGATCTCGCTGCATCCCGACGTGGTCGTCGATGTCACCATCTGCGTCGTGCGCAGCATGGACGACTTCGCCAACCAGCAGCGCCGCGCGACTGAGACCGAAGACCAGCTCGACGCCGCCTACGAGGTGGCCGAGGGCTCGGCCTATGAAGACGACGACACCGCCTATGAAGGCGATGCCGGGGATCTGGCGGTGGAGGAAGAGGAGGTCTGAGGACCGCCCTTCCGTCATCGGACTGTCCATGACATGCGGCCGCGTTTCGGAGACATCCGGGACGCGGCCGTTGTCATTTTTGCACAACGCAACAAACCACGGCGTCGGCGGTTGTGCGGAAACATGCCCTATGCGGCCGGTCCCCGACCTGTTGCATGAAGTCAACACTGGACGACAGACGGTGGCCGGTGTTTGACGCGCCGCTTTCCACGGGCATAAGATTGCAACGTATCTAAACAACGCCGGCCCGGATCGGCGACGACGTCGGACCTCCTCCCCCCCCGCGTCGGCTGCATCATGCGGCGTGTTGGTGCCGCGTGACGCGACCTCGATGAAGGCCCGGATCATCGCTGTTGTCCGGTCGCGGCTCCTGCTGGAGGCGATTGACCGTGATTCCTGGTTTGTCCTTCCTCGGCGGATTGATCCGGTCGGGTACGCTGGTCGTCAACGACGACCAGGGCCGCAGCCACCGCTTCGGCGACGGCGCGGAACCGCGTGTCCGGCTCCAGATCCACGACGCGGCTTTCCTGCGCCGGCTTCCGGTCAATCCGTCGATGGCCCTGGGAGAGGGCTATATGAACGGACAGTTCGATATCATCGAAGGAGACGTCCGAGCGCTGCTCGATATCGGCGTGAAGAATTACGCCCGCAGTACCCAACACAGCCACAGTCGCCGATGGCCAGTCTGGGCTCTGAAGCTTCTGAACCTTTTCTATCAACACAACCCGCGTAACCGGGCGCGCCGAAACGTTGCCCACCACTATGACTTGTCCGATGAGCTCTATCGGCTGTTCCTGGACGCCGACCGCCAGTATTCCTGCGCCTATTTCCAGAACCCCAACGACGATATCGACACCGCCCAGTTGCAGAAGAAGCGTCATCTTGCCGCAAAGCTGCTGCTGGAACCGGGCCAACGGGTTCTCGACATCGGCTGCGGCTGGGGCGGACTAGGCCTGTATCTGTCGGGGCATGCCGATGTCGATGTGGTTGGCGTGACCCTGTCGGAAGAACAGCACAAGGTCGCAAGATCGCGCGCCGAACAGGCCGGCCTCGCGGCGAAAGCCGACTTCCGGCTGACTGACTATCGCGACCTCAACGACCGCTTCGATCGTATCGTCTCGGTCGGCATGTTCGAACATGTCGGATTGAAGCACTATGACGAATACTTCCGTAAGGTCTTCGACCTGCTGACCGATGACGGGGTGGCCGTCGTCCACACCATCGGACGCACCGATGGCCCCGGAACCACCAATGCCTGGATCCGGAAATACATCTTCCCTGGCGGCTATGTTCCGGCGCTGTCCGAAATGATGCCGGCGATCGAGCGTGCCGGGCTGGTCGTGACCGATGTCGAGATCCTGCGGCTGCACTATGCCGAGACCCTGCGCCACTGGTATCAGCGGTTCATTGTGGAACGCGACAAGGTCAAGGCCCTCTACGACGAGCGCTTCTGCCGGATGTGGGAGTTCTATCTGGCCGGCTCCGAGGCATCCTTCCGCCATTGGGGGCAGGCGGTGTTCCAGGTTCAACTGGCCCGACGGCAGGACGCCGTGCCGCTGACCCGCGATTACATCACCGATGTCGAACGGGAATGGGCCGCGCGCGAACGGCGACGGGAGATGCATGTGGCCTGACGGGGATGCGGCGGCGGCCCCGACCGTCGATGTCTTGCCCCTTTAATCCCTGCCACGGGCAGTGCATGATCGCCTCCGTCAGGCCGGCGCCGGGGCGCGCCGGCCTGACGGAGCCTTCCTCATCCTGCACGAATTCCCGAGGCCCATGACCGATACCGATCTCGACGCCGCCGGCCTGCCCGCCCCTGCCGGTTCTGACGATGGTCGCGGCCCGACCGCCGGCGGCATGCTGCCGGCTGCCGGCGCCGCGCTGCCGGCACGTCACCGCCCCAACAATGCCGAGGTCGAACAGGCGCTGCTGGGCGCGCTGCTGATCAACAATGAAGCCACCCACAGGGTCAGCAGCTTCCTCAGGCCGGAGCATTTCCACGAGCCGGTCCATCAGCGGATCTATGGCCAGATCCTGCGGTTCATGGAACGCGGCCAGATCGCCAACCCCGCCACCCTCAAGCCACTCTTCGACAGCGACCCGGCCCTGAACGCGGTCGGCGGTGCGTCTTATCTGGCCCGTCTGGTGGGTTCCGCGATCTCGATCATCAATGTCGAGGACTACGCCAAGATCATCCACGACTTCGCCCTGCGCCGGGCGTTGATCGACATCGGCGAGGATGTGGTCAACGAAGCCTATGACGGGCAGGCCGAACGCCGGGCGATCGAGCAGATCGAGCATGCCGAGCACCGCCTGTACACCCTGGCCGAACAGGGCGAGATCGAGGGCGGGTTCGTGTCGTTCGATCGCGCGCTGGGCGTGGCGCTCGACCAGATCGAAGCCGCCTACAAGCGCGACGGCAATCTGGTGGGTGTCGCCACCGATCTGATCGACCTCGACAACCTGATGGGCGGGTTGCAGCCATCGGATCTGCTGATCCTGGCGGGACGCCCATCGATGGGCAAGACCGCGCTTGCCACCACAATCGCCTTCAACGCCGCCCGCGCCTATCGCGCCGAACCCGACACCGCCGGGCGTGCCAAGGGCGTGGACGGCGCCGTGGTCGGATTCTTCTCGCTGGAAATGTCGTCGGAACAGCTGGCGGCCCGCCTGCTGGCCGGCGCCGCCGGCGTGCCGTCCGACCGGCTGCGCCGCGGCACCATGAGCGCCGAGGACTTCGAACGGGTGGTGATGGCGGCCCGCGATCTGTCGCGGATCCCGCTGTTCATCGACGACACCCCGGCAATCACCGTGCCCGCCATGCGGGCCCGCGCCCGGCGGCTGAAGCGCCAGCACGGCCTGTCGATGATCGTGGTCGATTATCTTCAGCTCATGCGGGCGGTGCGTGCCACCGACAATCGCGTGCAGGAGGTGTCCGAGATCACCCAGGGCCTGAAGGCGGTGGCCAAGGAACTGAACGTGCCGGTGATCGCGCTGTCGCAGTTGTCGCGCGCCGTGGAACAGCGCGAGGACAAGCGCCCCCAGCTATCGGATCTGCGTGAAAGCGGATCGATCGAGCAGGACGCCGACGTGGTGATGTTCGTATTCCGCGAAGAATACTATCTGGCCCGTGCCGAGCCCAAACAGCGCCCGGACGAGAAGCCCGACAAGTTCGCCGAGCGCTACAGCCACTGGCAGAGCCGGTTCGAGATATCGCGCAGTGTCGCCGAAGTGATCGTGGCCAAACAACGCCATGGACCGATCGGCACGGTGCGCCTGCATTTCGACCTCAATACCACCCGCTTCGGCAATCTGGATCGCGACCATGCGGCGCTGCTTGCCGCCAACGCCCCGGAGGAATAACCCGACGGTGCCCACCTCTCCTTCCAGTTCCGCGGATCCTTCCCGTTCCGCACCGCCAGCCATGCCGTCGGCGCCGCCCCCGGCCTGGATCGAGATCGATCTGGACGCGGTTGCCGCCAATCATGCGCTGCTGACCGGATTGATGCGGCAACACAATCCGGCAGCCGTCGTCGGCGGGGTGATCAAGGCCGATGGCTATGGGCTGGGCGCCGCCGGATTGGCGCCGGCGCTGGCGGCAGCCGGGGCGCCGGCACTGTTCGTGGCCCATCTGACCGAAGGGGCTGCGGTGCGCCATGCACTGACCGCGGCCGGCCATACCACGCCGGTTTATGTCCTGAACGGCATCACCGCCGGCGAGGTGGCCGATGCCCTGGCCTTCGATCTGCGGCCGGTGCTGAACAGCCCCGCCGACCTCGCCTGCTGGACCTGTCAGGGGGCGATGGCGGGACATCCGCTGCCAGCAGCGCTGCACATCGACACCGGCATGAACCGGCTGGGCTTCGACGAGCACGACCTGACCCGACTGATCGATGATCCGTCGGTGCTCGACGGTGTCGACATCCGGCTGACCATGAGCCACCTCGCCTGCGCCGATCAGCCGGATCACCCGCTGAACCGGGTGCAGCGCGACCGGTTCAGGGCGGCGGCGGCGATCGTCGGCCGGGGGCGGCTCAGCCTCGTCAATTCCAGCGGCCTGTTTCTGGGGCCGGGCTGGGGCTTCGATCTTGGCCGCCCCGGACTGGCGCTTTATGGCGCAAATCCCGTGCCGGGGCGGCCGAACCCGATGCGACCGGTGGTCACACTGAAGGCGCGGCTGTTGCAGGTGCGAACCGTCGACAGCTTCGAGAGTGTCGGCTATGGTGCGGCAGCCCGCGCGCGGCCAGGCATGCAGGTGGCGACACTCGCTGCCGGCTATGCGGATGGCTGGCCGTGGTCGACCGGCGGCCGTGGCCATGTGGTCATCGCCGGCCACGCGGCACCGATTGTCGGCCGGGTGTCGATGGACCTGTTGACTGTGGATGTGACCGCCCTGCCCGATACCCTTGCCCATGCCGGCGCGGTCGCCGAGCTGATCGGCGCCCATCGCGACATCGATCAACTGGCGGACGAGGCCGGTACGATCAGCTATGACGTGCTGACCCGCCTGGGCCGCCGCTATGCCCGGCGGCTGACCGGATCTGCTGCCGGCATGTCCGCCGATGCGGCCGCACCACTGACGGAGGTTGACCGCACCCCATGAACCCGCTCGCCGCCATCGGCCGGGCTCTGCTCGGCCTGTTCGAGACAGTGGGCCGCGTCGCGCTGTTCATCCTGACGGTGCTGCGCCATGTCGTGACGCCGCCCTTCCATCTGCGCGTCCTGGGGCGCCAGATGATGGAGATCGGCTATTACAGCCTGCCGGTGGTGGGCATGACCGCCCTGTTCAGCGGCATGGTGCTGGCGCTGCAATCCTATACCGGCTTCGCGCGGTTCTCGGCCGAAAGCGCGGTCGCCGGTGTTGTTGTACTGTCGATCACCCGGGAACTCGGGCCGGTGCTGGCCGGGCTGATGGTCGCCGGCCGGGTTGGTGCCGCCATCGCCGCCGAGATCGGCACCATGCGGGTGACCGAGCAGATCGACGCGTTGAGCACGCTGCGCACCAACCCGTACAAGTATCTGATCGCGCCCCGGGTTCTGGCCGCGACCCTGATGCTGCCGGTGCTGGTGCTGATCGCCGATATCATCGGCGTGATGGGCGGCTGGCTGGTCGGGGTCTACAAGCTGGGCTTCATCTCCACCACCTATCTGGTCACCACCTTCAATTTCGTCGAGCCGATGGATGTGATCTCGGGGCTGGTAAAGGCGGCGGTGTTCGGCTTTCTGATCGCGACCATGGGCTGCTATCACGGCTTCAACAGCCGCGGCGGCGCACAAGGGGTCGGCAGCGCCACCACCAATGCGGTGGTGTCGAGTTCGATCCTGCTGCTGATCTTCAATTACATCATCACCGAGCTGTTCTTTGCCCGCTGAGCCTGCCGCTTGGCCCACCACGGAGCTTGACGTGACATGACCGACGGCGGCATCCCTTCCGATATGGCTGTCCAGCCCCCCAAGATCGCGATGAACGATGTCCATAAGTCGTTCGGGCCCAAGCACGTGCTGCGCGGCATCGACCTCACCGTCGACGCCGGCTCGTCACTGGTGGTGATCGGCGGGTCGGGCACCGGGAAATCGGTGCTGATCAAGTCGATCCTGGGCATCGTGCACCCGGACAAGGGCTCGATCCGGGTCGATGGCCGCGAGACCCAGGGCATGTCGGCCCGCGACCGCGAGGACGTGATGGCCGGCATGGGCATGCTGTTTCAGGGCGGCGCCCTGTTCGACAGTCTGCCGGTCTGGGAGAATGTCGCCTTCGGCCTGATCCAGGGCAAGCGCATGGCCCGCCGTAAGGCGCGTGAAATCGCGGTTGAAAAGCTGGCGCTGGTAGGACTTGGCGCCGATGTCGCGGCCCTGGCGCCGTCGGAATTGTCGGGCGGCATGCAGAAGCGGGTCGGCCTGGCGCGGGCGATCGCAACCGATCCCGACATCCTGTTCTTCGACGAACCGACCACCGGCCTCGATCCGATCATGGCCGACGTGATCAACGACCTGATCCGAGATCAGGTGCAACGGCTGGGCGCCACCGCGATCACCATCACCCACGACATGGCCAGCGCCCGCAAGATCGCCGACCATGTGGCGATGATCCATCAGGGCCGGATCATCTGGACCGGCGCGGTCGAGATGATCGACCACAGCGGCAACCCCTATGTCGACCAGTTCATTCACGGCCGCGCGGACGGACCGATCCAGATGGAAATCCGGCGTCCCTGACGCGACCTGTTCCGGAGACCGGACCACCCATGGCGAAAGCCACCAGCCACTATGTCTGCCAGGCTTGTGGCGCCACCGCATCCAAATGGGCGGGGCGCTGCGAGACCTGCGGCGAATGGAACACCATGGTCGAGGAAGCCCTGCCCCAGCCGGTGGCCGGCGGCCGCGGCTCGGCCGTGGCGTCGGCGCGGCGGGGGCTGAATTTCGTCACCCTGGACGGGCCGGTCGAGGTGGTGGCGCGGCGGACCTGTGGCATCGGCGAACTCGATCGCGTGCTGGGCGGCGGGTTGGTGCCGGGGGCCGCGATCCTGATCAGCGGCGATCCGGGCATCGGCAAATCGACCCTGCTGATCCAGGCCCTGGCGGCACTGGCCGGCCATGGGGTCGATGCCTATTACGTGTCGGGCGAGGAATCGGTCGATCAGGTGCGGCTGCGTGCCCACCGCCTGGGGCTCGACGGCAGTTCGGTGCGGCTTGCGGCCGATACCAGCGTCCGCGACATCATCGCCACGCTTGAGAAACTGCCGACGGACCGGCCGGCGGTGGCGGTGATCGACAGTATCCAGACCATGCGTCATGACGGGCTGGACGGGGCGCCGGGCACCGTGTCGCAGGTCCGCGCCTGTGGACAGGAACTGATCCAGTTGGCCAAGCGCCGCGGCATCGCCATGATCATCGTCGGCCACGTCACCAAAGAGGGTCAGATCGCCGGTCCGCGCCTGCTGGAACACATGGTCGACACGGTGCTGCATTTCGAGGGCGAGCGCGGCCATGCCTATCGCATCCTGCGCGCGGTCAAGAACCGCTTCGGCGCCACCGACGAGATCGGCGTGTTTTCCATGACCGATCTGGGGCTGGTCGAGGTGGAAAACCCCTCGGCGATTTTTCTGGGCGACCGCGACGAAAAGGTGTCAGGCAGCGCCGTGTTTGCGGGGCTGGAAGGCACCCGGCCGGTGCTAGTGGAAATTCAGGCCCTGGTGGCGGCATCGGCGCTGGGCACGCCGCGCCGGACGGTGGTCGGGCTCGACAGCGGCCGGCTGTCGATGATCCTGGCGGTGCTGGACGCGCGCTGCGGGCTGTCTCTGGGCTCGAACGACGTCTACTTGAACGTCGCCGGCGGCTTGCGCATCCTTGAACCCGCAGCCGATCTGGCGATTGCCGCCGCCCTGCTGTCGTCGCTGACCGACCGGGCGCTGCCCAAGGAAACGGTGGTGCTGGGCGAGGTCGGGCTGTCGGGCGAGGTCCGGGCCGTGTCACAGATGGAAGCACGGCTGAAAGAGGCGGCGAAGCTTGGCTTCACCCGCGCCTTCGTGCCTGCCAGCGGCACCGGCCGGCAGATGCCGGTCGATATCCGCCCGTTGAAACGACTGGCAGAACTGGTTGAACTGTTCGTGGGCGTGAACGGCGAATATGCTCCGAAACCTGCAGACGCAGCCGCCCGCGACGGTGGCGGACGGGCTGACCCGAAATCCGGCGATGGCGCCCGCGCCCGCCGGGGGCAACCGCGCGGAATGATCGAATGACGGTGTGGTGTCACGACTGGCGCCACGCCGCCACTGTTGAAGGAAGACCCGGATGTCTCTGACGCTTGCCGACGTGGTGGTTCTTGCCATCGTGGCACTTTCGACCCTGGTGGCGCTGATCCGCGGCTTCGTGCGCGAGGCTTTGTCGATCCTTGCCTGGGCGGGCGCCGCCCTGATCACCGCCTATCTGTTCGATCCGCTGCGGCCGCTGGCCGATGACATGATCGCCAGCGAAACCGCCGGCGACATTGCCACGATCGCCGTCATCTTCCTGGTGTCGCTGCTGATCCTGTCGGTCATCACCCGCGCCATCGGCGATATCGTCTCTGGCAGCCCCTTCACCTTCCTGGACCGCATCCTGGGCGCCGGCTTCGGCATCGCGCGCGGCCTTGCGGTCATGGCGGTGATCTATATGGGGCTACTATGGGTCTGGGGGCCGAATGGAGAGCCGGACTGGGTGCGCCGGTCCGAGACCCGACCGATGGTGGTTGGCGCCGCCCAGGTCATCCAGAGCGTCGTGCCCGAGCGGATGCGCAACCAGTTCCTGGAGCGCGCCGATCAGGCCGCCAACGCCACGGCGGACGCCGCGACCGATGCGGCACGGGGCACATTGGGCGGTGCGATGCCCGGTATGTCCCGCGACAGCACCGCCCAGGCACCGGCCGCGGGCGGGCCTCCGTCGGGCAATGCCGCAGGCGCAACCCCCTCCGGCGGTGAAATCGGTTACGGGGATGGGGCGAGGCATGATATGAACCGGCTTCTCGATGCGATCGAACCCGGAACGGCGGCGCCGTCCGGTGGTGACCAGACCTCTGGTGCGGGTGCCAATTGATCGTGATCGGGCGACGGAGCGACCGCGGCATCACGACGGTCGTCGAAAGCGGTGCGAGGCGATGATCATTACCCATCCCTTCCAACCCCAGCCCGCCGGCCGGGACCAGTTCCTAGAAGACGACGACCATCTGCGCGAAGAGTGCGGAATCTTCGGTATCCATGGCCATCAGGAAGCGGCACGTCACGTGGCGCTCGGGCTGCATGCGCTTCAGCATCGCGGCCAGGAAGCCTGTGGCATCGTCACTTATGATGGCGACCAGTTCCATCCGCATCGCGCGGTCGGCCTGGTTGGCGACGCCTTTGCCGATGAGCGCCTGATGGTGCAGATGATCGGCAATATGGGCATCGGCCATGTCCGTTACGCAACGACCGGCGGTGCCGGCCTGCGCAACATCCAGCCGCTCTATGCCGACTTCGCCTTCGGCGGCCTGGCGATCGCCCATAACGGCAACCTGACCAACGCCCTGACCCTGCGCAGCCAGTTGGTCAATCGCGGCTGCATCTTCCAGTCGACATCCGACAGCGAAGTGATCGTGCATCTGATCGCGATCAGCCTGTACACGGACGTGGTCGACAAGATCATCGACGCGCTCCGGCAGGTGCATGGCGCCTATTCGATCGTCGCCCTGATGCGCGACACGCTGATCGGCATGCGCGATCCCTGGGGCGTGCGTCCGCTGGTGATCGGCAAGCTGGACGGCGCGATGATGCTGGCGTCCGAGACCTGCGCCCTCGACATCATCGGTGCCGAGTTCGTGCGGGACGTCGAGCCCGGCGAAATCGTGGTGATCGACTATGACGGCCTGCGATCGATCAAGCCATTCCCCAAGGTCTCCAGCCGGTTCTGCATCTTCGAGCACATCTATTTCGCCCGCCCCGACAGCGTGCTCGAAAATGTCAGCGTCTATGAGGCGCGCAAGCGCATCGGCCGCGAACTGGCACGCGAAAGCCTGGTCGATGCCGATGTGATCGTGCCGGTGCCCGACAGCGGCGTGCCGGCGGCGCTGGGCTTCTCGGAAGAGAGCGGCATCCCCTTCGACTATGGCATCATCCGCAATCACTATGTCGGCCGGACCTTCATCGAGCCCACCGACCAGATCCGGCATCTGGGCGTCAAGCTGAAGCACAACGCCAATGTGCCGATGATCAAGGGTCGACGGGTGATCCTGGTCGATGACAGCATCGTGCGCGGCACCACCTCGACCAAGATCGTCAACATGGTCCGCGAGGCGGGCGCGACCGAGGTGCATATGCGCATCGCATCGCCGCCCACCACCAATCCATGCTTCTATGGCGTCGATACCCCCAGCCGCGAAAAGCTGCTGGCGGCGCGAATGAGCATCGACGAAATGGCGCGGTTCATGAATGCCGACAGCCTTGCCTTCATCTCGATGGACGGCCTGTATCGCGCCATGGGTGAGCCCGGCCGCAATGCCGCGCAGCCCCAGTATTGCGACGCCTGCTTCACCGGCGACTATGCCCTGCCGCTGACCGACGGCCAGACCGAGGGCGGCGACGCCAAATTCCGTCTGCGCAGCGACTTCGCCTGATCCCGCTCGTAATCTGCCCCTGCCCGCAAGCCAGAAGGCCGGACCCAAAGCCATGACCGACACGCCCGATGCCCCCGCCCCATCCGAACCCGTGGACGGCGACCGCCCTCTGGACGGCAAGATCGCCCTGATCACCGGCGCCTCGCGGGGGCTTGGGGCTGCGGTTGCCGAGCGCTATGCCCAGGCGGGGGCCCATGTCATCCTTCTGGCCCGCACCGTCGGCGGGCTGGAAGAGACCGACGACCGGGTCAAGGCGGTCGGTGGCACAGCCACTCTGGTTCCGGCCGATCTGGCCGAGCTGGACAAGCTCGACAGTCTTGGCAAGCAGATCTATGAGCGGTTCGGCCGGCTCGACATCCTGGTCGGCAATGCCGGACTGCTCGGCAACATCGCGCCCATGTCGCAGCAGCGGCCCAAAGAGTGGGACCGGGTGATGACGGTCAATGTCTCGGCCAATCAGCGCCTGATCCGCAATTGCGAGCCGTTGCTGAAGCTGTCGCCCGCCGGACGCGCGATTTTCGTCACCTCGCGCGCCGCCCGCAAGATCCGCGGCTATTGGGGGGCCTACGCCACCTCGAAGGCGGCACTGGAAGCCATGGTCAAGACCTGGGCCATGGAGATCGAGAATTCCCGCATCCGTGCCAATCTGATCGACCCGGGGGCGTTGCGCACCCGTATGCGGGGTCAGGCCTATCCCGGCGAGGACAAGGCCATGCAGACCCCGCCCGAGGCGATCGCCGAGCTGTTCCTGGATCTGGCCTCCCCCGGGCTGACCGCCAATGGCGAGATCTTCGTGGCCCAGCCGGCACCGCAGGCACAGGCTGGCGACGACCATGGCGGCCATCAGCATGGTCCGGGCTGCGGGCATGTTCATTGATGGGACGGCGATGATCGGCCGGCACTGACCGGCAGGCAGCCGATGATTGTATCGGCTGCCGCTGGGCCGACCGGACCGAGCGCAGGATACCGAGGCCTCAGGCTGCACATCAATGCGGCCTGGGGCCTTTCTGCATGTGGGGGCGCCCAGAGGCGGTTACCGCCCTGCGGGGCGCCCGGGCCCGATCATCACCCTGCCGGGCGCTCAGGCCCGATCCCGGCTGATCGGTATGTCGTCGATGATCACTTTCAGCAGGCTTTCGGCCAGATGGACATGGCCATCTGGGGCCCGATGGGGGCTGTCGACGCCATCGGCCTTCACGCCGCCGCCGCGGGGACCGTCGCCATCGAGCACACCACGGGTCAGCGCCAGCCCGATCAGCAGCGCCAGCACCAGCCGCCCCTTCTCCCGCGCGTGGCTGCCGCCGATCCGCTCGACGAGATGGTAGAGCAGATCGGATTCCAGCCGTGCCCGGATCAGCGGCGCCGCCATACGGCTGTTGATCGAGCAGATCAGCATACGGCACACTCTGTAGCAGGCTGCGATATCCTGCGCATCCATGCCATCGTCGGCAGGCGGCATCGTTTCGTCGGATGGATGGCGATGAAGTGCGAAGCGGCTGAGCACCTCCGCCAGACGTTCCCGCGGGACGTCACGAAGCAGCGCATCGAATGCCGCTTCCTCAAGGCAGACAGAAAACAGCCGCTCCTTCGAGCCGAAATAGCGAATGACCAATGACACATTGACCTCCGCTACCCGCGCGATTTCGCGAAGGCCAACGACATCATAGCTGTTCTCTGCGAATGCGGTGCGCGCTGCATCCAGAATCGCCGCTTTTGTGACCTCGCTGTTACGGGGCCTTTTGTCGTTTTCGCTCATTATTCCTTCACAGAAATCAATCTAAAGTTATGCAAACACCTGTTGACATGCCCTGTCATGGACATCTAAGGTTTCGGTCGGCGGGCAGTGCTGCCGTGAACCGACTTCGACCGTTGCGTTCCAGCAGGATTCGGCCGTTCTCCTCCCCAATCGCGTTCCGACGGCGGCACATGCCGGGCGAGACGGCCCGTTTCTCGCACGTGCATGTGGCGTTGCGAACGTGTGTGCAACGGATACAGACGGTGATGCCGGAACAGGACGTGCAGCATCGCGACACCACAGGCAATGAACGCCCGTCCAGGCTGAACACGCGTGAGATCCTTGAACTGGTGGCAATGCTGATGGCGGCCGCGAGTGCCGATGATAAATTTGTCGAGAGTCGGCTTGGCTCCCTTCACGAGGAGATAGTGAACACGATCATGTCTCTGGCTCCGGCCACGCCGCAGAGAATGGCCAGCTTCCGGTTTCTGGACATCGAGCAGGCCCATGAAACCGTCACGATTCTGGTCCGCCCGAACGATCGCAACCGCATCTGAACGCGCGCCTGGGCACAACCAAAGCGCAAACACATTCTGATACATGACCGTGTCCGGAGAGGCGTGGCCATGGTCTGTGCCATGTTATGTGAAATTGCCGTGATCTGCGCGTATAGACCGAGGTCACGATTCCGGCATTCCGCGAGACTTGAGCCTGAATCGCGAACTTACATTGGAAATGCTCGTAATAGTGGTCGCCGCAGCCGCTCGTGACGCAGCTGTGGCGACGGGTCGATTTGTGGTCAGAAAAGCAAGGTGATGTCACCCGAAGGTGCGGGGATGTCGCCCGAAGGCGCGGATCCGCGGATCAGGCCGGCGGTGTCGCCGTCGCACGGACAGGCAGTCAGCCGGCGACCAGCGCTGCAAACCGCTCCAGATCGATATTGCCGCCCGACAGGATGACGCCGACGCGTTTGCCGGCCACGTCGACCTGTCCGGAAAAGGCACCAGCCGCAGCCAGACAGCCTGTCGGCTCGACGACCAGCTTCATCCGGCCGGCAAAGAAGCGCATCGCCGCCACCAGCGCGTCATCGGACACGGTGATAACCTCGTCGACCAGCGCCTGAATGATCGGGAAAGTCAGATGGCCCGGCGCCGTGGTCTGGGCACCATCGGCAATCGTGCGGGGCGGATCGATCCGGACGATGTGCCCGGCAGACAGGCTGCGACGGACATCGTCGCCGGCCTCGGGTTCGACGCCGATCACCCGGCAGGCGGGATTAAGCGCCTTGGCGGCCACGGCCGCGCCTGAAATCAGCCCGCCGCCACCGACGCAGACGAACAGCATGTCAAGGGCGCCGCCATCGGGCAGTGCCACAACATCCTGGATCAGCTCTAATGTGGCGGTACCCTGCCCTGCCATCACATCCGGATGATCGAAAGGCGGAATCAACACCAGGCCGCGGCGTATGGCGATGTCGCGGCCGATCGCTTCGCGATCTTGCATATAGCGGTCATAGGCAACGACCTCGCCGCCATAGCCGCGGGTTGCCTCGCGCTTGATCGCCGGCGCATCCGACGGCATGACGATCACGGTCTCGAGGCCGAGCAGACGGCCGGCCAGCGCCACCGCCTGGGCATGATTGCCCGACGAGAAGGCAACCACGCCCGGCGGCACATCATCCGCTTCCTTCAGCCGCGCCAGCGCATTATAGGCGCCGCGGAACTTGAAGGCCCCCATCCGTTGCAGGTTCTCGGGTTTGAAGTACAGTCGCGCGCCGGTTCTGGCATCGGCCGTGGCCGATGTCAGGACCGGCGTGTGGTGCGCAACGCCATGCAGCCGCCTTGCGGCCGCGTGGACATCTTCAAGACCGATCGCCAGCCCGGACATGGATCACCACTTTTTCTTGCGGTTCGCGAACGGGTTCTCGCTGGTCCGCAGCACCACACGCACCGGTACGCCCGGCAGATCGAATTCGTCCCGCAAGCCGTTGACCACATAGCGGACATAGCTGTCCGGCAGTTCCTTGGGCTGGCTGACGAACACGGCGAATGCCGGCGGCCGGGTCTTGATCTGGGTGGCATAGCGCAGCCGCAGCCGCCGGCCATGAGCCATCGGCGGTGGATAGTTCTCGGTCATCCGCTCCAGCCAGCGGTTCAGCTTGCCGGTCGACACCCGACGGTTCCAGATCCGGTAGATGTCGAAACAGGCATCGACCAGCTTATCGGTGTTGTGGCCGGCAAGCGCCGAGATGGTCACCACCGGCACGCCCTTGACCTGCGGCATCACATGGCTCATCCGCCGGCGCAGTTCGGTCATGAATTCATCGGCATTGGTGACGGTGTCCCACTTGTTCACCGCCACGACCAGGGCGCGGCCTTCGTCGACCACCAGACGGGCGATGGTCATATCCTGCTTCTCAAGCCCGCGCTCGGCATCGATCATCATGATGACGACATGGGCGAAGCGGATCGCGCGCAGGGTCTCGTCAACCGACATCTTCTCGACCCGGTCGTCGATCCGGGCCTTGCGACGCATGCCGGCGGTATCGATCAGCCGGATGCGGCGGCCGGCATGCAGCCAGTCGACGGCGATGGCATCGCGGGTGATGCCGGCCTCCGGCCCGGTCAGCACCCGGTCCTCGCCCAGCAGATGGTTCATCAGGGTCGACTTGCCGGCATTGGGGCGGCCGACGATCGCGATCTGAAGCGCCTTCTGGTTGCCGATCTCAGCCATGGCGCGCTCTTCGGCCGCAGCCAGGGTCTCGTCATCGGCATCTTCGTCGACATCGATATCCGATCCATCGTCGTCGAAGGCATCCAGACCCACTTCCCGCGGGCCTTCGGCGGCAAGCTCCGCCGCCTCGCCCACGGCACCGGCGACCGCCGCGGCACGCCGGCGGGCCGCACGGGCTTCGGCTTCCGCGGCAGCGGCATCCTCCAGCGCCTCGGCATGGGCGGCGCCATGGCTCGACAGCACGTCGTACAGATCGCTGGTGTGGTCGCCATGGGCGGCAGACAGGGGCAGCGGCTCGCCCAGCCCAAGCGCCCAGGCTTCGGCGAGGCCGCTATCGCCGGCCCGGCCCTCGCACTTGTTCACCACCACCACAACCGGGGTCTCCACCCGGCGCAGCAGATCGGCGAAATATTCGTCGGTGGGCGTTACACCGGCGCGACCATCGATCATGAACAGCACCAGATCGGCGTCGTCGATCGCGGTGCGGGTCTGCGCCTGCATGCGCGCATTCAGGTCTGACGGGTTCCCGATTTCCTCAAGACCCGCCGTATCGACCACGTTGAAGCGCAGATTGCCGAGGCGGGCATCACCGATGCGCCGGTCGCGGGTGACACCCGGCATGTCGTCGACGATGGCGATGCGTCGCCCGACCAGACGATTGAACAGGGTCGACTTGCCGACATTCGGCCGGCCGACCAGCGCCACGGTCAGCATGGACGCGACCTCCGGTATGGACGTATCAGGTGATCACGACGCACAGGCCCTGGGGTCTGCGGCATCGCAGGTGAAGCTTCAAGCGGCGGCGGCCCCGCAGGCGCGGGGCCTGCGGGGTCCGGACAGCATCAATGAACGCCAAAACGTCCCACGTCAAGCGCCGAGCTGGGGCGTCGGCACCCGGGCCGGCGCAGCTTCCGCTCAGCGAGCGGCGACCAGCGTGGCGTCGTCGCGCAAGACATACAGCATGCCGCCGGCCACCACCGGCGAAATCATCACCGGTCCACCGACGTCGATCTCGCCGGTGCGGGCACCATCGGCAGGATCCAGAGACATCAGTTGGCCCGAGGTCGACACCAGATGCAACCGGCCGCCAGCCATCACCGGTCCGGTCCAGCGGATCGGATCTTCGCGGTCTTCCGGATCCTCGAAAGCCGGCAGGTCCGACACCCAGCGCACCCGGCCATCGGCACGACGCAGCGCCACCACCCGTGTGCCATCCACAACCGCATAGATCGTGGTGTCGGCAACCCAGGGGGTCTGGTTCACCTTGAAGGGCTGTTCCCAGACCCGCAAACCGCTGCGGGCATCGAAGGCCGCCAGCCGGCCACCGACCGTACCGGCGATGACCATCTCCCGGTCGATGATCGGATCCGACAGAATGTCGGTGAGCGCGCTCAACGACGACCCGGCCGCCGTGAAACCGGCCAGGGTTTCGGCCCAGCCGACCCGGCCGCTGTCGCCGCGCAGCGCCACCAGATCGCCGCTGGAATAAGCGGCGACGACCAGATTGCCCAGCACGCCGGGGGCCGCCCCGCCCAGCACCATCTGGGTCGCGGGCACACCGCCATGACGCCACAATTCGCGGCCGTCCTCTGCATTGAAGGCGATCAGCTGGTTGTCGAAGGTCTGTGCATACAGCCGGCCATCCCCGGCGGCCGGCGGCGCGCGGAACGGCGTGCGCAGGCTGGTGCGCCACAATTCCACCCCGTCCGACGGCTGAAGCGCCACGACATCGCCGAAGCCCGTGGCCGCGAACAGCTTGCCGCCCGACAGAACCACGCCGCCACCATAGGCGCCTTCCAGCAGATCGTCATCCGGCGCCAGCTCAACGGTCCACAGCCGGTTGCCGGTCGCGGCATCCATGGCCGTGATCGCACTGTCGGCATCCAGCGTAAAGATCCGGCCATCGGCCATCACCGGCTGCGCCATCAGGCGTTTGGCGCCGCCCGAGCCCTCGCCCGCATCGCTGCGCCAGGCTTCGACCGGCGCGGCCGGGCCGATCAAGGCATGCATGGCATGGTTGCCATAGCCGCCGGTCTGCGGCCATTCGCCATTCTGATAGGCCGGCGGCAGGCTGACCGGCTCCGCCGCGACCGCCGGATCGACGCGGATCTCCGCCCTTTCGGGCATCACCGCAATCCGCTCGCCCCCCAGGGTGGGCTTTTCATCCGATCCCCACCAACTGCCGCAGCCGCTGAGCAGCAGCATGGTCAACATGGCGAGTCCGGCCGACCGCGCCGGCCTGCGGCCGCTCACGCTCGACCGCAGCGGAATCAGCTGCGCGGTGGTCATTTCGCAGGCTCCTGATCGGCAGCGGCTGGCTGGTCCGGGGTGGCGGACTGGTCCGGGGTGGCGGGCTGGTCTTCCGGGGCAGCAGACTGGGCGGCCGTGTCGGAGCCGAGCGGCACACCCAGCACACGGGAATAGGATGCGGCCCGGTTGCGCAGATCCTGTGACGCCGTCTGATCATCGGCCAGACGCGCATAGATTTCGCCGGCACGGGCGGCGTCCCCGGCCTTGAAGGCCGCCAGCGCCACGAGTTCCTCGGCCAGCGGCCGCCAGGCGTCGTCACCGTCGATCAGGCCTGAGACCCGGGCCCGGATCTGGTCGGGCGACTCGGCATCGATGGCGAGCGTGGCGGCCTTCAGGGTCGCCACCGCCTTGATCGCCGGATCCAGATCGCCACGGGCCGATGCTGCCTCGAATTCAGCCTGTGCTGCAGCGCGATCACCGGCCAGAAGCCGGGCTTCGGCGGCACGCATCAGCGCCAGGCCGGCATAGCCGCTCTCAGCCTCGTTGGCCAGCGCCTCGAAGGCGCCGGCGGCCTGCTCATGACGGCCGGCCGCCGACAGCGCATCGGCGGCGGCGAAGCTTTCAGCCTGCGCATTGCGCCGGCTTTCTTCCCAGGCAGTCCAGCCGACATCGGCTGCCACCGCCACAACCACCAGCACGGCGGCGCCGATCACGAACGGGCCGAACCGCTTCCACAGCTTCAAGGCCTTCTCGCGACGCAGATCCTCGTCGATCTCGCGGATGAACTGTTCCGACACGCGCCCCGAACCTCCTTGGCAGCCTATCTGATGGCTATCAGCCGGGCGTTACCATAGTCGTTCATCCAGCGCATGGCAAATGGCCCTGAGCGGCGGCAGGGCAACGAGTTCAGGTTAACGCGGTGATCGGAATCTCTGGCGCACGATAGTTTGGCGTGATTCAACAGGCTTCCACAGA
>NZ_BMDZ01000044.1 GCF_014636235.1 Tistrella bauzanensis | reverse complement strand
CCCTCCCAAGCCAAAAAGGTCGACAACGAGAGATTCAGACTTTTTCCGCCCTGTCACGCACAGTTTCACCCGATTGCCCTGGATGCCGCACCGCCGGGGCTTGACGGGGCCGTCTTCGGGCGCCAGACTGCCACCCATGTCCAGGTCAATCGCCTCTGTCTCGTTTACGTTCTATTGGTGGAGCCCTTCCGGGGTGGCCAATCGAACGGGTGCGCGGATCTGACAGGCAGATCGACCAGACCCCGATATCGACGGCCGCCTTCGGAAACGAAGGCGGCCGTTTTGCATGTCAGGGCCACCTTCCGAACCAGCCGATGGCGACCGGTCGACGACCGCAACCCGACCGATCCGGCGATGATTGCCGGCCTGCCCAAGGATGACCCGACCGATGTCTGCCCAACATAAGGAACCTGCGGCCATGACGACGCAGACGCTGACCAACCCCGCTCCGGAGTGTGCCGCCGATCCGCGCACCATCATCCGGCCCATCGGCGTCAACCGGCCGCCATTGCGGCGCCCGGGCCCGATGCCGGTCGATTTCGATGTGGTGACCGACCCGGTCCCGGTCTGACGGCGGGGCTTGCGTGGCTGACACGCGATCGCCGCTGGGCGGATGGGGCGCATGCGGGCAGAGTGCCGGTCGGCGCGGCACATGTCGTGCCGTCGCCGTCCGCCACCGCCGCCGTCTCTGTGTCAAGGAACAGCCGATGCCCGCACACGCCCACGAAACATGTCGTCGACGCCGGCCGGGCCGGCTGATGGCCGCAATGCTGCTGCCGCTGGCGCTGGGTGCCTGTGCCGGCATGGGTGATGGCACGCAGGGGCGAGGCAGCGCGCGGCCCGATCTGCCGTTCATCGGAACCGTCTGGGCGCCCGATCCGGCGGCTCCGGCCGCGGCGTCGGCACGGCTGCGGTTCCACGATGACGGCCGGATGAGCGCGCGCGGCCCCTGCAACCGGATGTTCGGCCGCTATCAGCGCGGCGTCGACGATCTGGAGGGAAGCCTGCGCTTCGGCGGTATCGGTGCCACCCGCATGGCCTGCCCGGCGGCGGTGACCGATGCCGAGATGGATCTGATCGACGGGCTGCTCTCGGCCCGCCAGGCGCTGGTCGACGGCAACCGCCTGACCATCGTCACCGCCGAGGGCGGCCGTCTGGGTTTCAAGGCGGTCGACGACGAGACCGCACCTGATCCCGGGTCGGATATGCAATGACGACTGTCCCGACCCCGGCGGCACCGGTTCAGGATGCTGCCACGGGAAAATGAATGCGTGTGATCATGCCGCCCTCGTCGCGCGGCGCGATGTCGAGCGTGCCGCCCTGCAGCCGCACCAGCGCGTGCGCCACCGACAGCGCCAATCCGCGGCCACGGCCGCCGCGCGCGATCAGGCTGTCGGTATCACCGAAGGCGGCCAGGGCGTTTTCGATCTCGACCGCCGTCATCACCGAACCAGCGTCGATGATGGCGATGCCGGTCCGATGCCGCGACTGCGTGACCTGGATGATGACGGGTGATGCCGGCGGCGCCGCGCGCAGGGCGGTATCCAGAAGATGGCCGATGGCGCGGGCAAGGGCGGCAGTGTCGCCATCGATCATCACCGGGTGGTTCGGCAGGTCGGTCAGCACGACCGCCTGATCGTGATCGGCTGGACGATCATGATCAGCCGGATGGGCCCGGCTGTCGCAGATGCGACGGACCAGCCCGCACAGATCGATCGGCTCCGACCTGATCGGCAGCCGTCCGGTCTCGATCCGCGACAGGTCGAGGATGTCGTCGATCAACGACAGCAGTTCGGTGCCGCTGGTATGAATGCTGCGCGCGTAATCGACATAGGTCGGGCTGCCGGCCGGCCCCATCATCTCGCGGGCGATCACCTCCGAAAAGCCCAGAATGGCGTTCAGGGGCGTGCGAAGTTCGTGGCTCAGATGAGCCATGAACTCGGTTCTGGCCCGGCTGACACGCTCGGCACCCGCGCGTGCGGCCTCGGCCGCGGTGCGTGCCCGGCTCATCGCCTCGGTGCGGGCCAGCAGCGCGTCATGGATCGCGCGGGCGTCGCTTGCGCAACTGCGGCAGTTGGCGGCAACCCGTATGGCGTCCGACTGATCGCGGATCACCCAGATCTGAAGCCGGCCATCGGCCGAGGCCGGTCGTGATATGACCGCCAGAATCTGAGGGATCAGGCCGCGCAACTGAATGTCCGATCGGCAGCTTCGGGCCGGGTTGGCCGTCAGAGCCTGAAAATGGGCCATCAGCCGGCTGTCGTCGGGTGATCGCTGGCGCAGGCCCCGTACCAGGGCTGCCATGCGGCCGAAGTTCAGCCGCATGCGGTCGCTGCCGAGCAGGCGGCGTGCTGCATCGTTGAGCACGACCGTCTGCCGGCTGCTGTCGGTCAGCACCATGGCGTCGGTCGTGGCCATCAGCACGGCTTCCGCGGCCACCATGCCTGCGTCGCCGGCAGCGGGGATCGCCACTACCGTCTCCGGATCGATCGGGCCGGCCGCTCCGATGGGGGGCGACAGGTTGCGGTTCATCGACACCTCGCAGCCATGGTCGGGATGATGGTCATGGATGGGGTCGGTGGTGCCGGGCGTTGAACGATCTGCAGGCGGGGCAGGCGTCGGATCGTCATCGTCGGTGTCGGCTCTTCGTGTCGGTGAAGGTCACCACCACTATGAAGCCACCTGTTGTGGGTGATCCACCGATCTGACGAGATGGCGCCGGTAAAAGATGCCGTACCCGTCATAAACAGGCAGGCTGCGGCGACACGCGCAACTTCAACGAGAAAAATGAAATCGGCCCTGTGCCTGCCACCGTGATGGCGGCAGGCACAGGGCCAGATTTCATACAATCATAAGTTATGTTTCGCCTGTCAGGCAGCCGTGTCTTCGGCGATCTGCATGATCAGCTTGCCGAAGTTGCGGCCGGTGAGAAGCCCCTGGAACGCCTCGACAGTCTTGTCGAGGCCGCCGGACACAATATCTTCGCGATACCGCACCTGACCGTCGCGGACCCAGGCGGTCATGTCCTTGAAGAAGTCGCCGGCGCGTTCCGGATGGTCGCTGACGATGAAGCCGTTCAGGCTCATCCGTTTGGCCAGCATCGAGAACATGAAGCGGGGCAGGCGGTCGACGCCCTCGGCGGCGCCGGTATCGTTGTAATGCGCGATCAGGCCGCACAGTGCGACGCGCGAGAAGTCGTTCATCCGCGTCATCACGGCTTCTGAAACCGCGCCGCCGACATTCTCGAAATAGACGTCGATGCCGGCCGGCACGGCTTCCTTCAGCTTCTCGCGGAAGTCATCGGCCTTGTAATCGACGCAGGCATCGAAGCCCAGTTCATCGACCACATAGGCGCATTTCTGCGGACCGCCGGCGATACCGACCGCCCGGCAGCCCTTGATTTTAGCGATCTGGCCCACGAGCCCGCCGACGGCACCACTTGCCGCCGACACCACCACCGTTTCGCCGGCCTTCGGGCGTCCCTTGTCGAGCAGGCCGACATAGGCGGTCATGCCCGGCATGCCCAGAACACCCAGCGAGGTGGTGATCGGCGCCTGCGCAGGGTCGAGCTTGCGCACCCCGGCGCCGTTCGACAGGGCGTATTCCTGCCAGCCGAACATGCCGAAGACATAGTCGCCTTCCTTGAACTTCGGATTGTTGGACGCGATGACCCGTCCGGCGGCGCCACCGACCATCGGATCACCCAGCGCCACATTCGCCGCATAGGATTTGGACGCATCCATGCGGCCACGCATATAGGGATCGAGCGACAGGTACAGCACCTTCACCACCATCTCGCCCGCGCCGGGTGCCGGCAGGGTGACGGTGTCGATCGGCAGGTTGTCGGTGGTCGGCATGCCGACAGGGCGCGAGGCCAGAATGATGCGGCGGTTGCGGATCTCGGTCATCGGCGGGGTCTCTCGGTTGATGGCGACAGGCTGGGCCGCCGGATGCGGCGTGACCGGCAGCCTACTTCAAACACTCGTTTGTTTGAAGTAGGATCGGGCGCAAAATCGCCCAACGGGATGCATCGATCAACAGGGTTGCCCGAACGTGCCGCCTGCCTGATGCTCAGGGCCGTGCAGCATGCGGGTATGATGGCATGCGCCGTCGATCGCATGTCCGATCGATGATCCACCAATCAGAACACAAGGGAGAAACCGATGACCGAGATCGTGCTGGCCGGCGGCATGCGCACGCCGTTCGGCGACTACGGCAAGTCGCTGAAGGACGTGCCGATGGTCGAGCTCGGCGCCCACGCGGCCACGGCCTGCCTGGAAAAGGCGGGGATCGGGCCTGAGAAGATGGACCATCTGGTCTGGGGCAATGTGCTGCCGGTGGACCATGACGGCTATTTCGCCAGCCGGGCCATCGCGCTCAAGATCGGTATGCCGATCGAGAGTGCCGCGCTGAATGTCAGCCGGGCCTGCGGGTCGGGCACGCAGGCCATTCTGAGTGCGGCCGAACAGATCGTCTCAGGCCATGGGCGCATGGCGCTTGCCGGCGGCGGCGAGAATTTCAGCCGTGGCCCCTATGTCATGACCGGCGTGCGCTGGGGCATGAAGCGCGGCCCCGGCGAGGTGATCGACACCCTCGACTGGGCCTATCGCGACCCGTTCAGCCGCGAGCTGATGGGTGAGACGGCCGAGAACCTGGCGGATGATTGCGGCTATACCCGCGAGGCCATGGATGAATGGGCGTTGATGAGCCAGCAGCGCGCCGGCGCCGCGATGACGAATGGCTTTCTGGCCGCCCAGATCAAGCCGATCGAGGTGCGTGAGGGTCGCAAGACCCGCATCATGGACATGGACGAGTTCCCGCGTCCGGATGTGACGCTGGAAAAGCTGGCCAGGCTCAATCCGGTGTTCCGCAAGGGCGGCCGGGTGACGCCGGGCAATTCCAGCGGTGTCACCGACGGCTCGGCCTTCGTGGTGGTCGGCGATCGCGCGGCGCTGGAAGCCGAGGGCGTGGCGCCGGTGGTGCGGCTGGTCGACTGGGCGATCGTCGGCGTGCCGCCGCG
This sequence comes from Tistrella bauzanensis, assembly GCF_014636235.1. Lineage (NCBI taxonomy): Bacteria > Pseudomonadati > Pseudomonadota > Alphaproteobacteria > Geminicoccales > Geminicoccaceae > Tistrella > Tistrella bauzanensis. The sequence continues at coordinate 42,443 of NZ_BMDZ01000044.1, read as the reverse complement.
GATCATGGGCTGTGGCCCGGTGCCCGCGATCCAGGCGCTGCTCGACAAGCGCGGGCTGAAGGTATCGGACATCGACTATTACGAGATCAACGAGGCCTTCGCCGCGGTCAATCTGCATGCCGAGGCAAAGCTTGGCGTGCCGCGCGACGTGACCAATCTTTACGGCAGCGGCATTTCGATCGGCCATCCTCCCGGAGCGACCGGCGCCCGGATGACCATCGTTGCGATGAATCATCTGGTGAACACCGGCCAGCGCTATGCCATCGTGTCGATGTGCATGGGTGCGGGTCAGGGCATGGCGGTTCTCTACGAGAACGTCGCCCGCTGAACCGGCGGCGCGTCTCGCGCTGACGGCGCGTTGTGCTGCTGGTAATGTTGTCCACCTGAAGTCGATGATCAATGCGTCGGTTCGCTGCCGACGCATTGATCATGTGCCCCTGTTCGGAGACCCTGTGCCATGACCGATACCGCCCGCCCGATCGGGTCCGGAACCGTCACCCTCGCGGTGGCGGACGGCGTTGCGACCATCACGCTCAATCGTCCGGAGGTGTTGCACGCCTTCAACCCGGCGATGGGGGTGGATCTGCTGGAAGCCATTATGTCCGCCGATGGCGATCCGGCCGTGCGGGCGGTGTTGCTGACCGGCGCGGGTCGCGCCTTCATGGCCGGCGGCGACCTGTCACATCTGCACGATGCCAAAGGGGCCGAGCGCCCGCATCGGGCCAATCAGCTGGTTGCCGCCTTTCACGAGATCGTGCTGGCGATGGCGCGGCTGTCCAAGCCGATCATCGCCGGCGTGAATGGTGTCGCCGCCGGCGCCGGCGTGTCGTTGGCGATGGCCTGTGATCTGGTGGTGATGGCGGCGGAAGCCAAGCTGGTGATGGCCTATACCGGTATCGGCACCAGCCCGGATGGCGGGTCCACCTTCGTGCTGCCCCGGCTGATCGGGCCGAAGCTCGCCATGGAGATGCTGCTGTTGAACGAACCGGTCGATGCTGAAACCGCCCGGGCATGGGGGCTGGTCAACCGGATCGTGCCGGCGGCGGAGGTGCCGGCCGAAGCCGCGAAGCTGGCGGCGAAGCTGGCGGCCGGGCCGACGCTTGCCTATGCCCGCACCCGCAGGCTGGTGTCGGAGAGCCTCGACAATCCGCTGGGGCAGCAATTGGCGCGTGAACAGGAAGCGTTCGTGGCATCGAGCCGCACCGATGATTTCGATGCTGGTCTTGGCGCCTTCCTTGCCAAGCGCAAGCCCGTCTATGAAGGCCGGTGAACTGTGACATCGCAGATCGTGCGCGCCTCGCCGCTTGCGGGCGCGTCTTGCGCGGGCGCGCGCCGCTGATGCTGGCGCTGTTTCTGGCCGCCGCGGCGGCGGCCGGCTGCGCGCCGCTCAGCATCGGTCGCGGCCCTGAGCGCCATGACGTCCAGATCGAGCCCGAGCCTCTGCCGGCCGTGGCCTATGGCGATGCCGCCGGCGTTCTGCCGCCGGCATCGCTGCGCCATCGCCATCGCTCGCCCGAGGCGGCATCGGTCGCCTGGCAGGAGGCGCGGCTGGTGCTGGCCGAGCCCACCAGCCCGGCCGCGATATCGGCCGCCGCCGGGATCGAGCCAGTTGCGGCGCGGCTTCAGGTGGCGGATGGCACGGTGTTGCCCATGTGGCACTGGCGGCCACCCGCCGGCACGCCCACCCGTGCCGTGGTGATCGCCCTGCATGGCTTCAACGATTATCGCCGGGCCTTCGCCCTGCCGGCGCCGGTCTGGGCCACGGCTGGGATCGAGACCTATGCCTATGACCAGCGCGGCTTCGGTCAGGCGCCGCGTGCGGGTATCTGGCCCGGCACCGATGCGCTGGTCCACGATCTGGAAGATGCCACGCGGGTCATCGCGGCCCGCCATCCCGGGCTGCCGCTGATCTGGATGGGCGAAAGCATGGGCGGGGCTGTGGTCATCGCCGCCAATGCCCGTGTCGCAGATCAACTGCCGCCCGAGGCACGCCCCGCAGGTCTGGTGCTGGTGGCGCCCGCCGTCTGGGGCTGGTCGACCTTGGAGCCGTATCAACGCTGGATGCTGTGGTCGACCGCCCATGTCGCGCCGTGGCTGCCATTGGATGGCGGCGGGCTGGACATCCGGCCGTCGGACAATCTGGCGATGCTCTATGCGCTGGGCCGCGACCCGCTGGTGCTGAAAACCACCCGCGCCGATGCGATCTATGGTCTGGTCGATCTGATGGAACAGGCAACCAGCGCCGCCGATCATATCGACAGGCCGGTTCTGGCCTTGTATGGCCGCAACGAACAGGTTCTGCCGCGGCGGGCGGTGCTGAATTTCCGCGAGCGTCTGACCGCGGGCGGCGGCACGGCCGTGCAGATCCACACCTATCCCCAAGGCTGGCACATGCTGTTGCGCGACCTGAACGCGCCGGTGGTCTGGGCCGATGTCGGGCGCTGGGTGGTGCGGCACGGCGACTAGCTGTCGAGCGCCGCCGCCACCCGCCGGCGCAGTTCCGGCACCACGATCGTGTCGAACCATGGTCGCTGGCTCAACCAGCGGCGGTTGCGGGGCGACGGGTGGGGCAGGGGCATGATCACGGCCGGCAGTCGCGCCCAGGCGGCGATCACCTCCGACAAGGGCCGCCGGGCCATCTCGGCGCCCAGCAGCGGGCGGGCATAGGCACCCACGGCATAGGCGCCGGCCAGCACCATCAGTCGCAGGTCGGGCAGATGCGGCAGCAGGCGCGGATGCCATGCCGGGGCGCATTCGGGGCGGGGCGGCAGATCGCCGCCGGCGCCACGGCCCGGATAGCAGAATCCCATCGGAATGATCGCCACGCGATCCGCATCGTAGAACACGGCACGGTCGATCCCCATCCAGTCGCGCAGCCGGTCGCCGCTGGGGTCGTTCCAGGGGATGCCGGTTTCATGAACGCGGGTACCGGGGGCCTGGCCGACGACCAGGATGCGCGCGGTGGCATGGGCGCGCAGCACCGGCCGCGGCCCACGCGGCAGTGCGGGCGCGCACAGCGTGCAGGCGCGTGCTGCCGCGACGGCATCGTCGAGTGCGGCGGCGGTATCGGCCGTGGCTGGCTGCGGGGCGCGCATCGCGCCACACAGCCGGTCCATGATCTGAGAGGGCAGGGTCGCGGTCAAAGGGTTGTCGTGGTCAACGGGCTGCGATCACGGCGTTGCGGCCGCGCGTTTACTTCTGGGCCGACAGGTAGGCGATGATGTCGGCGCGGTCCTCGGCTTTTGCAAGCCCTGCGAAACTCATCCGGTTGCCCTTCAGGAACTTGGCCGGGGCCGTCAGATAGGCATCGAGGTTTTCGGGCGTCCAGACGATGCCGCTGTCTTTCATGACGTTGGAATATTTGAAACTTTCGGTCTCTCCGGCGCCGCGGCCGACCACGCCGTGCAGATTGGGGCCGACCCGGTTGGGGCCGCCGGCGTCGATGGTGTGGCAGGCCTTGCACCGGGCGAAGATCTTCTCGCCCTTGGCGGCGTCGCCATCGGCCAGGGCCGGGCCGGCGGCCAGTGCTGCGAGTGTGGCGGCGGTCAATGCGGCGGCCCGCACTCTGGTGACGGAATGGCGGGTGATGTGCCGGGGATGGAACATGACTGTTGTCCTCACGTCTTTCGGCGGGACATTCGGTGCCCGCGCGGTTTATGGCGGCGACTCGGCGGACGATCCGGCTGCCCCGACCGGCCCGTCCGGGCGCTCCGGTCAATCTAGCGCAGATGATGCGGGGGGCTGGTGCGTCCTGTCGCCGCATTGCCTGACGGTTCTCCGCTCCCCCGGTTTCCCGCCCGCTTGCCGGTATCCGCGTCGTGCGTGGCGCCCGACGCGGTGATGTCGTACACTGCAAGTGTTCGCTCCGCAACGGGACGCTACGCAGCCCGGACGTCTGTCAAGACGAACAGGTCATGGATCATGACAGAGTGCGAATGAGAGCGGACCTGGGAGGTCGTCGATGTCGAAATTGAGCGAGGAAGACATTCGCCGTCTCTTGGCCGAACCGACGGCTGAGCGGCGCGAAGACGTGGCCCGCAAGGTCGCCGCCGTTCATGCCGGGGGTGAAATGACCGATGCCGAGCGCCGGCTTGCCGAGGATATTTTCCGGCTGATGCTGCGCGACGCGGAGGTGCGGGTTCGCGCAGCACTGTCGGAGGCGTTGAAGGACAATCCCGGCGTGCCGCATGACGTGGCGCATGCGCTGGCCCGCGACGTGGTGCCGGTGGCGACGCCGATCCTTGAATTCTCGGAAGCGCTGACCGATGACGATCTGATGGAGATCGTGCGTGCCCAGCCTGGTGCCGCCCAGCAGGCCGTGGCGCGGCGGCGCGAGATTTCGGCCGAACTGAGCCAGACCATCGTGGCGCACGGTGTGGAAGAGGCCGTGGAGACCGTGGTGAACAACCCCGGGGCGGACCTTCCCGAAACGGCACTGATGACCGCGATCGACCGCTTTCCTGCCAACGAGACGGTGCAGGAAGGGGTTATCTCGCGACCGGTCCTGCCGGTGAAGGTCAGCGAGCGGCTGGTCTCGGTTGTGTCCGACCGGTTGCGCAGCCAGCTTGTCCGGCGCAGCGACGTGCCGGCCGACATGGCGCTGGGACTGGCTCTGGCGGGGCGGGAGCGTGCGGTCATCGGCCTGATCGACCCGTCGGGCACCGACGATCCGGACGCGCTGGTCGATGTGCTGTACGCGGCACGCCGGCTGACGCCGACCATTCTGTTCCGGGCGCTGTGCATCGGCGATCGCGGCTTCTTCGATCGCGGCATCTCGCGGCTGGCCGGCGTGACGCTGGTCAATGCCCAGCGCCTGATCGAGGATCCGGGCCGCAAGGGGCTGATGCGGCTGCTCGATGCCGCCCGCATACCGCCGCCGCTGGCGAATGCGATGATGGCGGCCATCGACGTTGCCCGTGAAATGCAGTATGATGGTCGCCCGGGTGACCGGCTCAGATACCGCTCCACGTTGATCGAGCGGGTTCTGACCCAGGTCGAAGGGATCGACAGCGACAATCTGGATTATCTGATCAGCCGTCTTGCCACCGATGATCGGGCGGCCTGAGCGGATGAGACGCCCCCCGCGTCCTTTTGGTTCCCCCGCAATGGTTCGGTTCATGTGGTGATGTGGGCGCGACAGGCATAGTATCGCGCTGTCTCCCCGTATGGACCGCCCTTCCGTGACCATGTGCGGCGGGCTGATGACAGAGGTGGTGTGAGCGACGGTATGGGCGAAACAACGTCCGTGAGCGAGACAGGCGGCCCGGACATCTGGCGCCCGGAGCCGCTTCAGTCAGAGATGGCCGGCCCGACCGGGCAGCCTGGCCAGATGCTGCCGGTGGCGGATGGCGTGTCGCCCGACGTCCGGCGTCTGGAACCGGGCCAGACATTCGTGATGATCTGGCAGCGGCCATCCGCGGCCACCGGCGCCTCGCCGGTGCCGTCCGCGCATCTGACCGATGAGCCGCACCGGCTGATGGGGCTGGACGAACTGGCATGCCGGTTGACGCCGGTCGCGGCCGATGATCTGGAGGCTGTGCTGCTGCGCGCCCTGACCACCGGCGCCCCACGCAGCTGGACGGCGGGCAATCTGGTCGTCGCCCTGGGGGCACGCGCGGTCTCGGGCTCGGGCGGCATCACCATGCGCGGCATCGCCATCACGCTCGATCAGGCGGCCTCAACCGGTGACGATGCCGCCGCCATGCGGCCCGCCATCCAGGCCGAGGCGCCGGTGGGGCTGGCCGTGGAGGCGGCCGAGGTGGGGCTGCTGGTCACGGATCCGGATGGACGGGTGCGGATCGCCAATGCCCGGGCTGTGGCGCTGATCGCGGATGGCGATGGTACCCTGTCGCTGGAGGCGTTCCTGTCGCGGCTGGGGATGGCAGGTGCGCGGGTGACGGCGCTTCTGGACGAGATGCGGCGCGGACTGCGCGACCGTTTGTCGGTGGAATGCCAGATCGGCGCCGCGGGCGATGGCCGCTGGCTGCGCCTGGCGGCGGTGGCCGACCGGCACACAGACCATGCCCTGGACCGTGTGGCCTGGACTCTGGTCGATATTTCGGACCAGCGGCGCGAGACTCAGGCGGCGGAACGCAGCCATCGGGTGCTGGACGAGGCGCTGGATGCGATGTCGGCGGGCCTGGTGCTGTTCGATGCCGAAGACCGGCTGGTGTTCTGCAACAGCCGGTATCGCGAGTTTTATGGCGTGCCGATGCATCTGACCCGTCCGGGCACCGCCTTTGTCGCCATGCTGCGCGAGGAGATCGATTCCGGGCGCATCGATGTGGGGCTGACCGAGCGTGAGGCCTGGATCGCCGAGCGGGTCCGCAAGCATCGCAATCCGACCGGCATCCTCGATCAGCGGAATGTCGACGGCCGCTGGCTGCAGATCCGCGAGCGGTTGATGACCGGCGGGCTGGTTGTGGGCGTGCATGTCGATGCCACCGCGATCAAGGTCAAGGAACGGCAGCTGGAAGAAAACCTGCATGAGTTGCAGGACACCCGCGAACGGCTGGAGGAACAAACCGCGCGGCTGGTGGAACTGGCCGAGGGGATGAGCCTGGCGCGTGATGCCGCATTGGCGGCCGCGCGCAGCAAGGCCGAATTCCTGGCCAATATGAGCCACGAACTGCGCACACCGCTCAACGCCATTCTGGGCTTCTCGGAGATGCTGCAATCCGGCCTGTTCGGACCGCTGAGTGCCAAGCAGGAGGAATATGTCGCCGATATCCGCCAGTCGGGCCAGCATCTTCTGTCGCTGATCAACGACATCCTGGACCTGTCGAAGGCCGAGGCCGGCAAGCTGGCGGTCGAGAATGCCGAGGTGCCGATCCGCTTCCTGCTGGAGCGCAGCCGCCGGATGGTGGCCGAGCGTGCGCGTCGCGGCGGGCTGGATCTGGTGGTCGACCTGCCGGAACCGCTGCGCAACGCCGAGATTCGCGCCGATGAACGCAAGCTGACCCAGGTTCTGCTGAACCTGCTGTCGAACGCAGTCAAGTTCACCGATCCGGGGGGGCGTGTGGAACTGGGCGTGCGCCACCACCATGGAACCGACGGCGCTGGCGGCACGATCGAGATCTATGTCGCCGATACCGGCATCGGCATCGCGGCCGAAGACATTCAACGGGTCTTCCAGCCGTTCGAGCAGATCGACAGTTCACTGTCGCGACGTTATGAGGGCACCGGCCTTGGCATGTCGCTGGTGAAGGCGATGGTCGACCTGCATGACGGCGAGGTGCTGCTTGAAAGCCAGCCGAGCCAGGGCACGACCGTGCGGGTTCTGCTGCCCGACAGCCGGCTGATCCCTGATGCCGGCGCGGATGACGACGAGGCCGACGACATCATCGAGCGCTTGCAGATCATCCGTCGAGACAATATCTAGAGTTGATCTGTGGTTGATGGAACCCCGGTCGGCCGGGTGTGGTGTGGGGTCGCCATCGACCTGCCGCAACTGCCCTTGCCCTGTTCGGAATGGTCCTGCCCCCGATGTTGCTTCGTGCCCGCTTCACCCTGATCGCGTGTTTCGCCATGGCCGTCGGGCTGATGGTGACTGTGCCGGTTCTGGCGCAGATTCCGCCCGACCGGTCGCGCGAGCCGGCCCCCTCCGCCCCCGTCAGTCCCGCCGCCCCTATCAGCCCCTCTGCACCTGGTGCCACGCCGCCGGCCGATGGCACCCTGACGCCGGAAGCACCGCCGCCCCTGCCGCCCAACACGGTTGTCCGGTTGCTGTCGGACGGGCGTCCGATCATGATCGGACCGGCGCGCTATGCCACCGAGTTCCGGATGCAGGCGACGCTGATGATGCCCGACGGGTCACGCCGGCGGCTGGAAGACGGCTTGCATCGCATGGATGACGGCACCCAGTTCCGTGTGCGTCGCGGCCTGATCGTGGATGGGCGGTGAGCGATGAACGACCCGGCCCACCCTGATTTCGACGAGCATTTCCGGGACGGCTTCGAAACCCTGCTGCGCTGGCGCCGGGATGTCCGCCAGTTCCTGACCGATCCGCTGCCCGACGATCTGGTCGAGCATCTGCTGGATCTGGCCTGCCTTGCGCCATCGGTGGGCAATTCGCAGCCCTGGCGGTTCGTGAGGGTCGACCGGCCGGAAACCCGTGCGGCCGTGCGCGCGGAAGTGCTGCGCGCCAATGCCGATGCGGCCGGCGCGCAGGACGACCAGCGCCGTGCCGCCTATCAGGCGCTGAAGCTGGAAGGGCTGGACCGCGCGCCGGTGCAGATTGCGGTGTTCGCCGTCGACGACCCCGACCAGGGCCACGGGCTGGGCCGGCGGACAATGCCCGAGACGGTGGCCTATTCGGCGGTGCTGGCGATCCACACCCTGTGGCTTGCGGCGCGTGCCTATGACATCGGAGTGGGCTGGGTGTCGATACTGGACCCGGCACCGGTGGTGGCGCTGCTGGATGTGCCCGATGACTGGCGGTTCATCGGCTATCTGTGCATCGGCCGCCCGGCCGAGTTGCACGAGGTGCCCGAGCTTGAACGCCGGGGCTGGCAGGATCGCCAGTCCGATTGCCGCCAAGTGCTGCGGCGCTGATCCGCGTCGCCCGATCTGTGGGAGCCCGGATACCGCATGACCAGTTTTCTCCCGGATACCAGTCTCGATGACCTGACGCCCGATCTGCCGATCGTGGTGCTGACCGGTGCCGGCATCTCGAAGGAAAGCGGGCTCGATACCTTCCGCGATCCCGATGGCGTCTGGCGCCGCCACAGCCTTGAGGATCTGGCGACGCCAGAAGGCTTCGCCCGCAACCCGGCGCTGGTGCAGGATTTCTATAACCGGCGTCGGGCCCAGTTGCCGGCCGTTCATCCCAATCCGGCGCATCAGGCGCTGGCGCGGCTGGAAGCTGCATGGCCGGGCGGCGTGCTGGTGGTGACCCAGAATGTCGATGACCTGCACGAGCGTGCCGGCAGCCGTAACCTGATCCATATGCATGGCGAATTGACCAAGGCCCGCTGCCTGAGCTGCGAGACCGTGGTCAGCCATGCCGATGCCCTGCATGACGCCACTGTCTGCGGCGCCTGCGACAGCCGCGGGCGGATGCGGCCGCACATCGTCTGGTTTGGCGAAATGCCGTTCGAGATGGAGCGGATCTGGGGCGCGCTTGCCGAATGCGGGCTGTTCGTCTCGGTCGGCACCTCCGGCACTGTTTATCCGGCGGCCGGTTTCGTCGCCGATATCCGCCATCGCGGCATGGCCCATACGGTGGAGCTGAACCTTGAGCCGTCGGATGGCGCCAGCCTGTTTGCCGAGGGCCGTTACGGGCCGGCAAGCCTGGTGGTGCCGGCCTTTGTCGACGAACTGCTGGGCCGGCTCTGATCCAGCGGGCGCTGCATGGCGACGCGGGGCGATAACGGGTCCAGCCGCAGCGCTTCCGCCGCCCGGATGGCGGCGAGCCCGGGTCCGATGTCGTCGGGGGCGATCACCCGGAAGCCCAGGCGCCGATAGAACGGCCCGTTCCAGGGCACGTCGCGGAAGGTGGTCAGGGTCAGCCGGTCATGGCCGGCCGCAGCCGCGCGGGCGGCCACGGCGGCAATAAGACCGCGGCCGATACCCCGGCGCCCGAAGGCGGGGGCGACATCCAGTTCCGCCAGATGGGCGTGACCGTCGACGATCGTCGTCAGCGCGAAGCCGAGGGGTCGGTCGTCCTTATCGGTGGCCACCAGCAACCGGTGCTGGCGGGCAGCGATCGCCAGCACCGCCGGGTCGCTGGTCGTGGCGCCAAGCGCGATGCCGATATCAGCGAAAAGGCCCGCCGCCGCGTCCTCGATGGCGGCAAGTGCCGGTGCGTCATCGGGGCGGCCCGGCCGGATACTGATGGCGTCGGGCGTCATTCCGCCCAGGTGCGGCTGGTGCGGAACACGTCGTGATACAGAAAGATGCGGTTGTTGTTGGTATCGGCCACGAACACCACGCCGTCGTCATCCACCGCCACGCCGGCCGGTTCCGACAGTGGCCGGCACAGGTCGTCGAAGCAGTCATAGGGCGGATCGTCCAGGCTCGACACGGCGCCGGTCTCGGGGTCGACCACCCGGATGGCGTCGTTATAGGCGTCGGCGACCAGGATGTTGCCGGCCATGTCGAAGCACAGCCCCAGCGGGTGCTGGAAGCGCGCGGTCTCCCGCGGGCCGTCGATATGGCCATAGTCGAACAGGCCTTCGCCGACCAGTGTGCTGACCATGCCGGTGCCGAGATCCAGCCGCCGCAGGCTGGAGGTTTCGCTGTCGATGAACCACAGCATATTGTCGCGCAAGGCCAGCCCCGACGGCTGTGCCAGGGCGGCTGTGTCGGCCGGCCCGTCGATCAGGGCTTCCACGCCGCTGCCGGCCAGCCGCGCCACGGTGCCTGCCTCGATGTCGAAGACCAGCAGCTGATGGGTTCCGGCATTGGCGATGAAGACGCGGCCATCCTGATAGTCCAGATCCCAGGGGCTGGCCAGACTGGCGTCGGCCGCCGTCACCGGCCCGTCGAGCACCGGCCCGCGCCGGCCGGTTCCGGCGAGCGTGGTCACCGCACCGGTTGCGATGTCGATGCGGCGCAGGGCATGGTTCCAGGTATCGGCGACATAGATCGCGCCGGGGGCGGCGATCAGCCCTTGCGGGCGATTGAAGGCGGCGCTGTCGGCCGGGCCGTCGATCAATCCGGGGGTGCCGCTGCCGATCCGGCGGATTTCGTTGCCGGCATTGTCGAACAGCGCGATCTGATGATGGCCGGCATCGGCGATCGCCCAGCCGGCGGACCCCCGGCCATGGCGGAATTCCTTGAGCTTGGCCGGGTGGCGCAGCATCGAGCGCGCGGGCTCCGCGATGCTTGTGCCGATCGCGGCCGGTTGCAACTGGCCCGCATCGCCCGCTTCACTCAGCATCCGGTCGATCAGCGTCACCAGCTTGTCGAGCGCCGGTTCGCCGGCCGATCCGCCGAGCCAGGCGCCATCGGGGCTGATGAAGCCCAATGTCGGCCAGGCCTTGATCGCATACGCCTGCCACATCCGCATGGCCGGATCGTGGATCACCGGATGGGTGATGCCATAGCGGGCGATGGCGGCCTCGACCTTGGCCGGGTCGCGTTCGGCGGCGAATTTCGGGCTGTGGACGCCGATCACCGCCACCCTGTCGGGATAGCGGCGCTCGATCTCGGCCAGGGTCGGCAGCACATGCATGCAGTTGATGCAGCACAGGGTCCAGAAATCGAGGATCACCAGCCGGCCGCGAAGGCTTGCCAGCGTCGGCGGCGGACCGTCGATGTTGAACCAGGTGATGCCGTCGGTCGGGAACTGCGGGGCATGTACCGCCATAGGGTCTTCCTCCTGTGGTCGCCCTCTTGCCGGGGCCGCTGGTCGCCCGACTGTGCGTGCCGTGCGTTCGGGTGTCAATTTGAAACGTATGGTTGCGCGCGCGGCGTTGGGCGGGAATGCCGCATCGCACCCTCCGCGCAGGGCGGGCATGGCGGTTTTTCAAGGGGCATCCGGCGCCGCAACCGGCTCTTCTCAAGCCCGGTTGACGTGCTATTGTCCGCGAATGTCTTCGCGGTCCGCTCGCGTTTTCCGAGAGTGGACGCCGCGTGTACCGTGAGAGACAGAGAGGTCCACGATACCGGGACCGGGCCGCGCTACCACACCCCCGCGCGGTGCCCGGGCAGGACGCATGAAGAAGAGGATCGGGAAGATGAGCCTGACGGGCAAGGTTGCGATCGTCACCGGCGGCGGCTCGGGCTTCGGCGAGGGCATCGCCAAGCTGTTCGCCGAAAAGGGTGCCAGGGTCGTGGTCGCTGACATCAATGATGACGGTGGCAAGCGGGTGACGGCCGAGATCAAGGCCACCGGCGCCGAGGCGGTTTATATCCATGCCGATGTCGCGACCGATGCCGGCACTGCGGGCATGATCAAGGCGGCGACCGATGCCTTCGGGCGCCTGGACGTGCTGGTCAACAATGCCGGCTATACTCACAACCGCGGCCCGATGACCGATGTCGACGAGGCGACCTTCGACAAGGTGTTCGACGTCAACGTCAAGAGCCTGTTCTGGGCCGCGAAGCACGCGGTGCCGGTGTTCCGCGCCCAGAAGGGCGGCGTGATGGTCAACATCGCCTCCACCGCCGCCGTGCGGCCGCGCCCGGGCCTGGTCTGGTACAATGGCAGCAAGGGTGCCGCCGTCGTGATCACCAAGACCATGGCCGTGGAACTGGCGCCCGACAATATCCGGGTCTGTGCTGTCAACCCGGTGATGGGTCCGACCGGCCTGACCAGCGCCTTCCTGGGCCAGCCCGATACCCCTGAGGCGCGGGCCAAGATCGTCGAGACCATCCCGCTCGGCCGGCTGTCGTCGGCGCGCGACGTCGCCGAGGCAACGGCCTTCCTCGCCTCGGATGCCGCGTCGTTCCTGACCGGCGTGTGCATGGAGGTTGATGGCGGCCGCTGCATCTGATCGGCCGGCGTCCTCTCTTTGCCTTGCATCGGGGGTCGGGAGCGCGCGACCATGTGTCACCCGCTTCCGGCCCCCGATCACGATCGGCCGGCCATACGCACGTGCCCCAACGAGGAGGTCATCCCATGCAGACGCGTCCGCTCGGCCAGTCCGGCCTCGATATCGTGCCGCTCGTCTTCGGCGGCAATGTCTTCGGGTGGACCGTCGACGAGGCCACCTCGTTCGCCCTGCTCGATGCGCTGGTCGATGCCGGCATCAACGCGATCGACACGGCCGACGTCTATTCGGTCTGGGTCGACGGCCATACGGGCGGCGAGTCCGAGACCATCATCGGCAAATGGCTGGCGGCCAATCCGGCCAAGCGCGACAAGGTGCTGATCCTGACCAAGGTCGGCGCGCCGATGCGGCCCGACGACAAGGGCCTGAAAGCCGGGCGCATCGAACGCTGCGTCGAGGCGTCGCTCCGCCGTCTTCAGACCGACCGGATCGATCTTTATCAGGCCCATTATCCGGATGCCGGCACCCCTCAGGACGAGACGCTCGAAGCCTTCAACCGGCTGGTGACGGCGGGGAAGGTGCGGGCGATCGGCGCGTCGAACTTCAATCCGGCGCAGCTTGCCGAGGCACTCGACATCTCGACCGCCGGCGGCCTTGCCCGCTATGAGGCCCTGCAGCCGGAATATAATCTTTATGACCGGAGTGGCTTCGAGGGAGAGCTGCGCGACCTGTGCATCGCGCGCGGACTGGGTGTCATCCCCTATTTCAGCCTGGCATCGGGCTTTCTCTCGGGCAAATACCGCAGCGAGGCCGATCTGTCGCAGAGCCAGCGCGGCAGCGGGGTCGGGAAATATCTGAACCCGCGCGGCTTCGCGATCCTGGCGGCACTCGACAATGTCGCTGCCGCCCATGACGCCAGTCCCGCCGAAGTGGCGCTGGCCTGGATGATCGCCAGCCCCGGTGTCACGGCGCCGATCGCCAGCGCCACCAGCCTTGGCCAGCTTGCTGGGCTGGTGCGGTCGCTGGACCTTGTGCTGACGCCTGAGGAGATGACCGCCCTCGACGCGGCGGGTGCCTGAGCGGCTATGACCGCGCTGAAGAGCCATCGACGCTGACAGTCCGATGTGGCCCGATGATGCCGGCAGCGGATGAAAGCCGCACCACCCGGTCACAGGCCGCGATCGCCGTGTCGCGATGGGCGGCCATCAGCACCGCCGGTGGCGGGTGCAGGCCCTTCAGCACATCGAGCACACGGGCTTCGCTGGCGGCATCGAGCGCCGATGTCGCCTCGTCGATCAACAGCCAGCGCGGCCGGCGCAGAACCGCCCGAACCAGGGCCAGGCGCTGGCGCTCGCCCGGTGACAGCACCCGGTCCCAGTCATGGGCCGGGCCGTCGAGAGCGGCGATCAGCCGGCCCAACCCCACCGCGTCCAGCAATTGCGCCATCTCGGCCGCCGTGCCGGGCAGGTCGGTTGCGGGATAGCGCAGCGCCTCGGCCAGCGGTAGCATCGGCAGATAGGGCCGCTGGGTGATCACCACCGGTGGCCAGCCGCCGGACGGATGGATGATCCGGCCCCGATGATGGGGCCAGGCGCCGGCGATGGCGGCGATCAGCAGGCTTTTGCCGGTGCCGGACGCGCCGGTCAGTGCCACCCGCTCGCCCGGCGCCAGAACCAGATCCACCGGCAGGGTCAGCGGCCGGCCATCCGGCGCCGTCACGACGACGCCGTCGAGCACCAGCCTGTCGGCGGCGGCGCGGCGGCCGGCCGGATGCGGGCAATGGCGGGGCGTGCGATCGGCCAGGGCGCGGTCGAAGGCTTCCAGCCGGGTCAGGACCGCGCTGAGTTCGGCAAGCTTGGGATAGGCGAAGACCAGGGTGGCGAAACTGGCCACGACGGTCGAGAAGGCGCCCCGTGCCTGCATCATCCCGCCCAGGTCGAGTTGTCCGGCCAGATAGGCGGGGGCTGTCACGAACATGGAGATGTTCAGCACGGTATAGCTGAACGGGGTCTGGAACAGGGCATAGATCCGGTGGCGGCGGGCCAGATCGACGGCATTGCGCCGGACATCGGCGAAGCGGCGGGCAGCGAGCCCGGCCTCGCGCCGGCCCCCGCCGAGCAGGGCGACCTCGATCGCCACATCGCGCAGCCGTGCCAGCCCGAAGCGGAAATCCGCCTCGCGATGCTGCTGGGTCGCCGACAGCCCGGCGAGCGGCCGGCCCAGCTTGTGGGCGACCAGGTTGGCGATACCTGCATAGAGAAGGGCCGCGATCACCATGTAACCGGGCAGGTCCAGCGACCCGCCCCCCGGCAGGGGCAGGGCGAGCGTGCCTGACAGCGACCAGAGCACGCCGATATACAGGCCGAGTTCGACCAGATCGAGCAGCACGCGCAGGCTGAGATCGACGGTGAGGTCGGCCAGAAGGCGCGCATCCTCGGCGACGCGCTGATCCGGATTATCGATGGTCCCCCGGCTTTCGATGCGCCACAGCCGGCCGCGACCCAGCCAGCGATCGAGCAGCCGCCCGGTCAGCCAGGTCCGCCAGTCGATGACCACCATGCGCTCCAGATAGGCGCGCTGGACCGACACCCCGACCAGCAGCGCCAGCAGCCAGACCCAGTCGAGCGTTGCCCAGGCGACCGCCGCGGCATCGCGGCGTTCCAGCGCGCCGAAGAAGGTCTGGTTCCAGGCATTGCGCTCGAACCCGATCCAGACCGCGCCGATGGCGAGACCGAAGGCGAGGGCGAATTTGATCGCGGCACCCCGACCTTCCCGGGCGAGGAAGAAGGGCAGGGCAAGACGCAGGAAGCAGCGCAGGCGCCCGCCGGGTCGGCGGGCGCCGCGCAACCGGCCGCCCGACGGGCGGCCGGGACCGGTGGTGACGGTCATCTGGGGTCAGAAGGTCAGCGTGGCGCCGAGCGAGAACGACCGGCCCGGCTGGACCTGCGCCTCGATCGGGTTGGTGTTGGCGACGGCGGTGGTCGACGGCGTCGCATCATAGGCGACGGCCGAGGTTGGGAAGTAGCGTTTGTCGAAGATGTTGTCGATGCCGAGGCGCAGGGTGACCCAGTGCATGGGCTGCCATGCGGCGGCGAAGTCGAACACGCCATAGCCGGCGGGCTTGTAGGAGGCGTCACTTTCAGTGCGGGTCACGCCGCGCTGGAAGGTGCCATAGAGACTGGCCCGAAGACCCATATCCTGATCGTCATAGTGCAGGCCCAGCGTGCTGCCGAGCGGAATGGCGCCGTTGAAGGCGGTGGTGTCTGCGCCGGGTGAGGCGACCTGTTCGCCACGCTGGGCCGACAATGCGCCGCTGACGCTCCAGGCCTCGTCGAGATACAATTCGCCGCTGGCCTCAAGGCCCCAGACCTTGACCGTGCTGAGGTTGTCATAGGTGATGTCGCCATTCGACAGCATCACGAAGGACTGGATGAAGTCGGTATAATCGGCATAGAAACCGCCGACCGAGAAATTGCCGTCCCGGAAGCGACCGCGCAGGCCGGCTTCGTAGTTCTTGACCGATTCCGGCTGTAGATCCGGATTCGGCACCAGATTGAAGAAGGTGCTGGGCAGCGAGGTGTAAAGCTGCTGTGCTGTCGGCATCTTGAAGCCTTCGGCATACTGGCCATAGACCGAGAAGTTGCGGTCGAGGTCATAGACCGCGCCCAGCTTCCAGGTGGGTTCGGTCTTGGTGATCTTGCGCGGCTCGGCGCCATCCACCGGCTTGTAGTCGGCGTTGGGATCGGGATCGATGGAATAATGCGCAAGGCGCATGGCCGGCGTCACCCGCAGCCGGCCATCCATGAACCCGATCTCGTCCTGGATATAGGCATCGGCGCGGATGGTTGTCGCATTGGCGAAGTTGAAGCCGCCGGCACGGGCGACGGTGGTGGTGCCGGTGGTGTGATTGACGGTGGTATCGACGCGCTCATACTCGCTTGTCGTATAGTCGCCGTCGAACCCCCAGGTCAGGCGATGGCTGATGCCGGCGGTGTCGAAGCCGCCATCGAACTGCACGTCGAATTCGGTGAAGGCTTCTTCATATTCCAGCAGATCGTAGCGGGTTTCGGTGGTGCCGTTGGCGAGGATGCGGTCGCGGGCGCCTTCGCGCTTGCTCTTCTGCGGCGAATGCGAAAGCTGCCAGCGGATCTGGTCGATCGGCCCGAATTCCACCGTCCAGTCATGTTCAAGCGCGATGCGCTGGCGGCTGAGGGTCTGGGTCCGGTCGTAATTGGTCACCGCGTTGCCGCTGGTGTCGAGACCGTAATCATAGCGCTGGTCGACCTCGGTCTTGCGCTCGAAGGACTCCAGCGTCAGGCCGATGCGATGATCGTTGCCGGGGGTCCAGACCAGCTTGCCGAGTGCGTTGTCGGAGCGGATATCGGCGCTGTCGAGCTGGCCGCAGGGAGTGGCGCCGACATTGCGATAGCAGTCCCACACCCCGCCGGCGGCCAGCGATCCGCGGGCATTGCGGTTTTCCGGCTCGTGCCCCACCCGGCGGCCCAGCGAGATCGAGGCGGCGATATCGCCATAGCGCAGCGCCGCCGCACCGACCCCGCCGGTGGACCTGTCCAGGGTCGAATGAGTGGTGTCGAGGCGGAAGGCGGTGTCGCGGCCCGATTGCGCCAGATAATCCTCGGGGTCCATGGTCTCGAAGGCGACCACGCCGCCCAGCGCGTCGCTGCCCCACAGCGCCGAGGCGGGGCCGCGCTGGATCTCCACGCGCTTCATATGGGTGAGTTCCACCACGTCGCGGGTGCCGTCGGTGATCCGCTCCAGCGTCCGGCTGCCATCGACCAGGGTCAGGATGCGATTGCCCGAAACGCCCCGGATGGTGAAGCCGGTCCGGTCGGCGAACGGATTGGTGCCGCTGGTTTGCCGGTCGACCTGGATGCCGGGCAGATGCCGGACCAGTTCGCCGATGTCGTCGACCATGCGCAGGTCGAGTTCCTCGCGCCCGATGACCGTGACATTGGCCGGAATCTCGTCGACGGCGCGCGCGCCACGGGTGGCGATGACCGAGATGGCGGGCAGGGCCTCAGCCGCGCCGCCGGCGGCCTCGTCCTCGCGCTCTTCCCGGCCGTCGACGCTGACGGCGTCACCCAGGGGTGCCGACATGGCGGCCCCTGGTGCTGCCATGCACAATGCCACCAGACCATGGCCCAGCCTGTTTGCCAGCTGTCGTCTTTTCATGTGACCGATCCCTTCGATGCTCAGGGACTCGTCTCTCGTTTAATTGCGAATGATTCTTATTATCAAGTGAGCGGCACCATACGCCCGCAGGCAATGTAAGCCAAGCGTGAAGGCGCGCGGCCCCGATCATGGAGCCGGAATCAGCCAAAATCCGGCCGCCTGCCGGAACTCATCGCCGCCGGTCTCGTTGTAGGGGGCAAGGAGCGCCACACAAAACACCTCCCCATTGCAACAGGTGGCGTCTCTCAGTTCCACAGACCGGAGGATCTCCCCCATGCGTATGACGCTTCCGACCCTCGTCGCGGCCCTGATGATCGGCGGCTCGTCGCTCGCCATGGCGCAGAGCGGTTCCGCCAGCGGGCAGTCCGGGACGGCAACGATGAATTCGTCCGGCGGCACCACCGGTGGTGCCGTCACCAATCCGACCAGCCCCACCACCACGCCCGGCGTGGGCACCGGCACCGGGTCGGCCGCGGCTGGCGCCGTGGGCGGCACCTCGGGTACTCACACCACCCAGGGCAAGATCGCGAGCATCAGCGGCTCGACCATCACTCTGGATGATGGCTCGACCTATGTGATCGGCGATCCGCAGCTTACCGAGGCGCAGTCGGGTGACACGGTCACGATCACTTATCACGAGGAAAACGGCATGAAGCGTGCCACCTCGATTCAGCATGGCGTGACCGACAGCGTCGAAGGCACGGGTGCCGACGGCAACGATATCGGCACGGGTGGCACCGGCGGTGGCGGCCAGCTTGGTGCGCAGCCCCGCGCCAAGGGTAGCTGACCCTGGCGCAACCCTCTCCGGCCCGATCTGCCCTCGGGCCGGACATGACGACGGCGGAGCGCCCGGCGGGTGCTTCGCCGTCGTCATGTCCGGCCACAGTGTCGGTGCCGTTACCGCCGGCGCCCGGCCGGCCTTATCACCAAACGAGGAGATATCGACATGCTGCGTTTCCTGGGCTGGACCGGGCTGATCATTTTTCTGATCGGCCTGCTTGTGGTTCTGGGCCTGTTGAAGCTGATCTTTTAAGCCGTGCGCATCTGCCTGCACCGCCTGGGCCGAACCGTGCCGTGACCCGCTCGCCATCATGACGCTATGATACCCTTCGGCCGCAGCGCCTCCGGATGAAGGGGCGCGCCGGAGCAGGGAGGAGTGACCGGTGATGGAACTGACCTTCGACGACAAGCTGGCGGTGCTGCGCATCGATGACGGCAAGGCGAACGCCATGGGGCCGGCGTTTTTCGACGCGCTGGACCATGCGATGAACCAGGCCGAAGCCGAAGGCGCGCGCGCCCTGGTGCTGGCGGGGCGCGACGGCATGTTCTCAGGGGGGCTCGACCTGAAGCTGCTGCCCACGCTGTCGAAGGAGGGGTTCACAGGGTTTCTGGGCCAGTTCTCGCGCAGCGTGCTGCGGCTGCATGGGCTGCCGATCCCGACCGTCGCGGCCCTGACCGGACATGCGATCGCCGGCGGCGCGATCCTGGCCTATGCCTGCGACAAGCGCTTCATGGCCGCCGGTCCCTACAAATTGCAATTGAACGAAACGGCGCTCGGCATGGCAATGCCGGCCTGGATGATCCAGGTGGCGCGCAGCGTGGTGCCGCGGCATCTGGAGGCGCAGGCGCTGTTGCATGCGCGCGCCTTCTCGCCGGAAGCGGCTTTGGGCGAGAACCTGATCGACGGTATCGAGATCGATGCCGGACGCACGCTGTCCCGCGCCATCGGTGCCGCCCGTGCGCTGGGTGAACTGTCGATGCCCGCCTATGCCCAGACCAAGCGGCGGCTGCGCGGTCCGGCGATCGCGGCGGCGCTGGCCGGCCTCGATCACGATCTGGCGACGCTGGGCTAGGCGGATGATCCGCCGTGGATGGTGCAATGGCGATGCTGCAATGCGGTTCGCAATTCCAGATCGACCCGGTTTTGCTGTATATGTCTCGCGAAGTCCCTGTTCGTGGCTGCTTGTTGCGGCAGATCGCCCCGACGACGCTGCCGGGGCCCGATCGATAAGGAACCAGACGCCGGACCGCCGTTGACCCATTGATACCCTCTCCGACCTGCCGCGCCGGCCTTGCGCCGCGGGATCAGGAGATGCCGGATCGGAAGATTGCCGTGGTGAACTCTGTGCAGACGATCAACCCCCTTGCAACCATCAGCCCGCTGGCCGCCGATTTCGACGCGCCCTCCCGCGCGGCCTGGATGGCCTTGGTCGAGAAGACGCTGAAAGGCGCACCGTTCGAGAAGAAGCTGCGCTGGAAAACGCGCGAAGGGTTGAGCGTCGAGCCGCTCTACACCCCGGAAGATGGCATTGCGGCCCACAGCCTGCCGCGCATGATTTCGGCCGATCCCGACCGGCCGTGGGATCTGCGCACCATCATCCGTCATCCCGACCCGCAGGCGGCCAATGCCCAGGTTCTGGACGACCTGGAAAACGGCGCGGCGTCGGTGCTGCTCCGGCTCGACCCCACGGGCCGGAACGGGATCGCCGTGGCCTCGGTCGACGATCTGGCGGCGGTGCTGGAGGGGGTGCTGATCGATCTGGCGCCCATCGGGCTCGATGCGGGTTTCCTTGGCGTCCAGGCCGCCGACTGGCTGGCGGCGCTGGCGAAGCCGATGCCCGGCGCGCCGCGCGCGCCGCTGGCCTTCAACATGGACCCGGTATCGGCCTTTGCCCGCGCGGGCGAGGCGCCGGGGCCGATTGGTGACCATATCGCGGCCGCGGCCACGGCCGCCAAGCGCCATGCCGGCAGCTTCTATGAGGCCCGGATGATGCTGGCCTCGGGCCAGGTCGTGCACGAGGCCGGTGGCGGCGAGGCCCAGGAACTGGGCTTCATGGCGGCAAGTGCCGTGCAGTATGTCCGGGCGCTGGTCGATGCCGGTTTTGCTCTGGACGATGCCTTCGGCCGGGTCACGCTGGGCCTTGCTGTCGACGGCGAGTATTTCACCGCGCTGGCCAAGCTTCGTGCGGCACGGGCCATCTGGTCGCGGATCATCGGTGCCGCCGGTTCCACCGTGCAGGCGCGGGTCGAGGCGCGATCGTCTGCCCGCATGCTGGCCAGGGTCGACCCGTGGGTGAACCTGCTGCGCTTGACAGCGGCAGGCTTTGCCGGCGCGGTCGGCGGTGCCGATATCATCATCCTCAGCCCGTTCACCGATGCGCTGGGTCATCCCGGCATGCTGGCACGGCGGCAGGCGCGCAACACGCAACTGGTGCTGATGGAGGAAAGCCATCTGGGCCGGGTCGCCGATCCGGCGGCCGGTGCCTGGGCGCTGGAAGCCCTGACCGACAGCTTCGCCCGCGCCGGCTGGGCCGCCTTCCAGGCGATCGAGGCCGAAGGCGGCGTGATCGCGGCGTTGGAAGCCGGGCTGGTTCAGGACAAGGTGGCGGAGACCCGGGCGACACTGAACGCGGCCGTGGCGAAGCGCGCCATCGGCCTGATCGGCGTGTCCGAATTCCCCAATCTCGCCGACGTGCCGCCGACACTGGACCCGGTCGATCCGGGCGCCTTTGCCCGCCCGGCACTGGATGTGACCTTGCCCGGGGCCATATCGACCTGTGCGCCACTGGCCCAGATGCGTCTGGCGGAGCCGTTCGAGGCCCTGCGTGAGCGCGCGGCCGGGTTGGAGGCGACGGCGCTGCTGGTCACCCTTGGCACGGCGGCGGATTTCACCGCGCGGGTCGGCTTTGCCCGCAACCTGCTTGCCGCCGGCGGCATCGCCGCCGACATTCAGGCAGCGGACACGGTGGAGGCCGGCGGCGCGCGGCTGGCGGTGATCTGCTCGTCTGATGCCCGTTATGACGAGGCGGCGGTCGAGACCGCCCTGGCGCTGAAGGCCGCGGGCGCGGCCCATGTCTGGCTGGCGGGGCGACCCGGCGCGCTGGAAGGCGCGCTGACCGCGGCTGGTGTCGAGCATTTCCTTGCCGCCGGCAGCGATGCGCTGGCCGTGCTGGAACGGGCCCATGCGGCCTTCACCCCCGATGCGACGGAGGCCTGATCCGATGGCAGACAACTCCATGGCAAAGACGCCTGCGGCGAAGGCAATGACGTCTGCGGCGAGCGGGCTGCCCGATTTCTCCGCGCTCGATTTCGACGCGGTCACCCCGGCGGAAATGCCGGCGGCGGCGGTCGCGGCGGCGGTCGATCCCTGGATCACGCCCGAAGGCATCGAGGTGAAGCCCGCCTATGATGCCGGGGACGTGGCCGGCATCGATTTCGCGGGCACCTATCCGGGCGTGGCGCCCTATGTGCGCGGCCCTTACCCTACGATGTACGCCACCAATCCGTGGACCATCCGCCAGTATGCGGGTTTCTCGACCGCGGAGGATTCGAACGCCTTCTATCGCCGCAATCTCGCGGCCGGTCAGAAGGGCCTGTCGGTGGCCTTCGATCTGGCGACCCATCGCGGCTATGACAGCGATCATCCGCGGGTGAAGGGCGATGTCGGCATGGCCGGCGTCGCGATCGACTCGATCTATGACATGCGCACCCTGTTCAGCGGCATCCCGCTGGACCAGATGAGCGTGTCGATGACCATGAACGGCGCGATCCTGCCGGTGATGGCGCTGTATATCGTGGCCGCCGAGGAACAGGGCGTGCCGCATGACAAGCTGACCGGCACTGTCCAGAACGACATTCTCAAAGAATTCATGGTGCGGAACACCTATATCTATCCGCCCGAGCCGTCGATGAGGATCATCTCGGACATCTTCGCCTATACCGCCCGTGAGATGCCGCGTTTCAACTCGATCTCGATTTCCGGCTATCACATGCAGGAGGCTGGCGCCTCGGCCGATCTGGAACTGGCCTATACGCTGGCCGACGGCATCGAATACATCCGCGCCGGCGTGGCCGCCGGCATGGATGTCGACCGCTTCGCGCCCCGGCTCAGCTTCTTCTGGGCGATCGGGATGAACTACTTCATGGAAACCGCCAAGATGCGGGCGGCGCGCCTGCTGTGGGCGAAGCTGGTGAAGCAGCATTTCGATCCGAAAGACCCCCGCTCGCTGTCGCTGCGCACCCACAGCCAGACCTCGGGCTGGTCGCTGGCGGCGCAGGACGTGTTCAACAACGTCTCGCGTACCTGCGTCGAGGCGATGGCGGCGGCCGGTGGCCAGACCCAGAGCCTGCACACCAATTCGCTGGATGAGGCGATCGCGCTGCCGACCGATTTTTCGGCCCGGATCGCCCGCAACACCCAGTTGTTCCTTCAGACCGAAAGCGGTTTGACCAGGCTGATCGATGCCTGGGGCGGCAGCCATTATGTCGAGCGGTTGACCCATGATCTGGCCCGGCGCGCGCTGGCCCATATCGAGGAGGTCGAGGCGCTGGGCGGCATGACCAAGGCGATCGAGGCCGGCGTGCCGAAGCTGCGGATCGAGGAAGCCGCCGCCCGCACCCAGGCGCGGATCGACAGTGGCCGGCAGAGCGTGGTGGGCGTGAACCGCTATCGGCCCGACGAGGCCGACGATATCCCGGTGCTGAAGGTCGACAATGACGGCGTGCGCCGCCAGCAGCTTGAAAAGCTGGCGCGGCTGAAGGCCGAACGCAGCCAGGACGAGGTCGACGCGAAGCTGGCGGCGCTGGAAGCCGGCGCCCGTGGTGACGGCAACCTGCTGGAGCTGGCGGTCGATGCCGCCCGTGCCAAGGCGACCGTCGGCGAGATTTCCTTCGCGCTGGAAAAGGTCTTCGGGCGCCACAGCGCCCAGATCCGGTCGAACAAGGGCATCTATCTGCGCGAGGTGGGCGACGGCAACCCGATGGTGGAGCGGGCGCGCGAGATGATCCGCGCCTTCAAGGATACCGATGGCCGGCCGCCGCGCATCCTGCTGGCCAAGATGGGCCAGGATGGTCATGACCGTGGCCAGAAGGTGATCGCGACGGCGTTCTCGGATCTGGGCTTCGATGTCGAGATCGGGCCGCTGTTCCAGACCCCGGCCGAAGCCGCCAGGGCCGCGGCCGAGGCGGGCGTTCATGTGGTGGGTGCAAGCTCGCTGGCCGCCGGCCATCTGACGCTGGTGCCGGAATTGCGGGCCGAACTGGACGCGCAGGAAAAATCCAACGTGATGATCGTGGTCGGTGGCGTTATTCCCAATCAGGACATCCAGGCCCTGCTGGATGCCGGCGCCGCGGCCGTGTTCCCCCCCGGCACGGTGATCGCCGAGGCGGCCATCAACCTGATCGACAAGTTGAACCAGCAGCTTGGTTATACCCAGCCGCGACCGGCGGACTCTGCCTTCGCCGATTGATCGGGAGGGCTGCCTACGATCGCCGCTTGTCGCGGATGCAGGCCCGTGTATTGCTCCTCTCCTGATGCCACCGGGAGAGGAGCTTTTTATCCTCAGAAACTCAACCATACTGCGCACATCATATGTTTGAGAAAAATTTTCGGTGCATTTTTTAGCACAATTGTGCTTTGAACCTGGGCATCTAAGTCAGCTTTCATGAGTAAAGCGCCAATCAGAGCGCGTGGATCATGATTCTTATTGCCGATGACGTTATATTCCCCGTCCAGAAGGCGATCGACGCCGTGATTTTGAGCGTGTACGATAGTTTCGATCGACGCTGAACCAGGCAAAAGTACGAGATATTGCCAATCGCTCACCTTCCGATGCGGCCAGCTTCTGGCGGAACAGTGAAGTTGTCCGCACCCCTGACCCGCTACGCATCCTCTCGCGATGAACAGCATTCTGGATCCAGAGAATATGAGAAAACTATACACAGTTCTGATCGCCACCGGACTCCTCGCTGTGGCAGTGACGGTGACGTTCGATGCCAACGCCCGAGAAATCGGGTTTGGCGATATCGAAGTCGGCGTGACTGCCTGTGATGAGGCTATCGCGCTCGCGGAACAGAGCGGCAGCGTCACAGAGACGTTCGTCAGTGCTATTACGGATAGTCCTGCCGTCAAACTGGGTCAAAATGCCTTCGGATTCGATTTTGTGCAGAATGGTGTCATGCTCTGCGGCCCCGATCAGAAAGTGGCCGGGATTGTTCTGACAATCCCTAAGCATCGAGCTGGTGAGATCGCCGACGCTCTGGCCGGGAAATATGTTCAGAAGGCCCGAAACCTCCCTCGGCTCGGAAACGGGTTGGCGCGATACGAATCGAGTAGTAAGAAGACAACCGCGGAAGTCACCTATGCCCATGTATCATTTGAGGCTGAAGTTCTGATTGAGACGCAAGAATTTATAAAGATGTATGCGGCATATAATAAAAAGGAAAAGGAGCAAGAGGCATCGAAGGTAAAGTCAGCATTCTGATTGGTCTAAAATTTCTATCGGGAACTTCAAGGAATGTCTATCTCCCGCTCGGGCAAGGTCAAGTTCTTTGACGCGTCTCGTGGCTTCGGCTTCGTCCATGACGGAGATGATCGTCTTGATCGCCATTTTCATGTGACGCAGGTTGTGGGAGCAGACCTTCCCGGAGTAGGGGACGTCGTGACATTCCTGCCGGCAACAGGGCCCCGGGGGCCCAAAGCTGAACATGTGAGAATCGTCGAGCGGGCGACATCTTTGCAGGGCAGCCTGAGAGCGGACGACCGCGACATATGTGGATCGTGCGGAAAGAGAATGGTTCCGCGAGTGTGGATGGTTAATGGAACGCCGCATGAGTCATTTTGCCCCTTCTGTGGAAAACAGCATAAATCCTTTGTTGTAGTGGATTCAAGAATAGGAAGGCTCATCTATGGAATAATAACCTTTATGATGTTTTCTTTTTTTATTCTAATGTTATTTAACTGAAGCGTTTTGTCAATGATTGATTCTAAATCCATTTTATGTGTAAAGTTATAGAATCGGTGGATCAGCTTAATCCGAAGGATGTTTCCTTTCATGTCGCTCGAAACCTGGATCGCCTTCGCGGCCGCCTCTGCGGCGCTGCTCGTTATGCCGGGGCCGACGGTGCTGCTGGTCATATCCTATGCGCTGAGCCACGGCCGGCGCGCGGCCGGCGCCACGGTCGCCGGTGTGGCATTGGGCGACGCCACCGCCATGACCGCGTCCATGCTGGGCCTGGGGGCGCTGATGGCGGCATCGGCCGATCTGTTCATGGCGGTCAAGCTGGCGGGCGCCGCCTATCTGGTCTGGCTGGGCCTGCGGCTGTGGCGGGCGCCGGTCGCTGTCGGTGCCGATGGCATGGTGGCATCGTCCCCCACCGAGACCCGGCCCTGGCGGATCTTCGGCCATGCCTGGCTGGTGTCGGCGTTGAACCCCAAGGGCATCGTGTTCTTCGTGGCCTTCCTGCCGCAGTTCATCGATCACGGCCGGCCGCTGGTCAGCCAGATGATGGTTCTGGAGGCGACTTTCCTGGCGCTGGTGGTGGCGAATGTCACCGCCTATGGCCTGCTGGCCACGCGGGCGCGACGTCTGATCCGGCGGCCATCGGTGCAGCGTGCGGTCAACCGCACCGGCGGCACGCTGATGATCGGGGCTGGTGTGATGGCGGCCGGCTGGCGGCGGGGCGCGGGCTGACGGCTGATCAGCCTATGGCTGCGGCCCGGCGGCGCTGTTCGGCGCGATAGCCGGCGAGCCCGTGCAGCAGCAGCGTCGCCAGAACCACCGCGCCGCCGATGAAGGTGGCGGTGGCCGGCACTTCATCCACCGCCAGCCACACCCAGAACGGGCCGATCACCGCTTCGGCCAGCATGATCAGGCTGACCTCCGCCGCCGGGATGTAGCGGGGAGCGGCCGAGATCAGCGCGAAGGACAGCGGCAGGACCACCAGA
This sequence comes from Tistrella bauzanensis, assembly GCF_014636235.1. Taxonomy (NCBI): domain Bacteria; kingdom Pseudomonadati; phylum Pseudomonadota; class Alphaproteobacteria; order Geminicoccales; family Geminicoccaceae; genus Tistrella; species Tistrella bauzanensis. The sequence goes on along the minus strand of NZ_BMDZ01000044.1, from coordinate 16,088 downwards.
CCATAGACCAGCACCAGCGGCAGGACATCGGGCGCCGGCAGCAGGGGCCGGACACCGGTCGCCAGCGCCACCACCAGCCCCACGGCGGTGCAGGTCAGTCCGCCCACGGCCACGACGGGCGTGGACGATATCCGTCCGGCGCCCGCGCGCAGGATCACGAAATGGATCGCGATCAGCAGGGCCGCGCCCACCGCGATGATGTCGCCCAGCCAGTTGCCCCGGCCGGGCCCATCACTGTCGGTGCCGCCAAAGACCAGGATCGCGATGCCGGCGGTGGCCGCAGCGATCGCGGCCCAGCTGCGGCCGGGCACCGGTTCGCCCAGAAAGCTGCGCGACAGCAGCGCGCCGAACAGCGATCCCGACGAGATGATCACCAGCGTGTTGGCGACGCTGGTATGGGCCAGCGACAGGATGAAACACACCGATCCCAGTCCGAAGGCGATGCCTGACGCCCAGCCCTGGCGGCCGATGCGGGCCAGCGCCTGCCATGGCGCCTGACGCCCGATCAGCCACCAGCCGAGCAGTGCCATCAGGGCCATCAGGCTGCCGCGCCAGGCCAGCAGGATCCACGGATCGGCATCGATCAACCGGACCAGAAGTGTATCCGGGGTCAGCGTCAGGATACCTGCGGTGGCAAGCCATGTGCCGCGCGCCTGTGATGAAAGGGCCATGTGATCGGTGATGCCTTGCAGGACGGGGAGGGTGTCGTGGAGACTGGCGGCTGGGCAGGATAGCGCGTCGGTGGCGACATGGAAGGGCTGGCATAAGCCATGACGGTGATGACGAGCGGTTCGGAGCGGTGCGTGGTGCAGCGCGAGGGCGTTGGTGCCACGGCGCGGATCATTCAGCGGCGTGCCCTGCTGCTGACCCGTATCGTGGTGGATCTGCCGACATTGATGGTGGTGCGCCAGGGCAGCAAGCGGCTGATCGGGCCGGGCGGCGAGATCACGATCCCGGCCGGCGGGGCCGCGGCCATCGCCGGCGGGCGGATCTTCGACGTGATCAATCGTCCCGCCGCCGGCGGCATCTATGAGGCCGAATGGCTGGTCTGCGATCCGACGGTGATCGCCGGCTTCGCCGCAGACGGCGAGGGGGCCGGCCGGCCGATTGCCGAGGCCATGGCGATCGGCGCGATGGCGCCTGATTTCACATCGGCCTTCGATCGGGCGCGGGCCGCCGTGTTTGCCGGCGGCGATCTGCCGCACATGGTGGCGGTGCAGCGTATCCGCGAGGTTCTGGGCTGGATCGGGCATCATGGCGGCCGGTTTGCGGCACCGCCCCCGCCATCGGTGGCGGCGCGGATACGGGCGCTGGTCTCACGCGATCTGCGCGCCACATGGCGCAGCAATGATCTGGCCTGCCGGCTGGCGATGAGCGAGGCGACCCTGCGTCGCCGACTGGCCGCCGAGGGGCTGTCGCTGACCGGCCTGCTGGCGGATATCCGGATGTCGCATGCTCTGATGCTGTTGCAGGCAACCGATCTGGGCATCACCCGCATTGCCTTCGATGTCGGCTATGACAGCCCGTCGCGGTTCGCCGCCCGTTTCCGGCAGCGCTTCGGACATCCGCCGGCGGCCGTGCGCGAGCATGTCGCGGACCGGATGACGGTGCAACCTTACACTGATGAAAATACTGGTATTTCAGCCAAATGACGTCAAAGGGCGCCGACTGATCGGACCGGCATCGGATCTGAGCGGATCAGGCGCGCGATGGTGTGCAGACCCGGTCAGACTTTCCGCCACATGACAAACGAGGCGGAGGTGGTCGCGATGACCATGATGACAATGAAGGCCGGGGTCGCGGCCCTGACGATGGCTTGCGCTTTGGTTGTGGCAGCGGTGCCCGCCCTAGCCGGTGACGGTTTCCGCCTGACCAGCACGGATCTTGCCGATGGCCGTATCGGCCGCGACCACGTGCTGAGCGCCGACTATGGCTTCGGCTGTGATGGCGGCAATCAGTCGCCACAATTGTCGTGGCAGGGTGCGCCGTCCGGAACGCGCAGTTTCGTGCTGACCCTGCATGATCCCGATGCCCCGACCGGCATCGGCTGGACGCATTGGGTTGTGGCCAACATTCCGGCCGATGCCGGCAGCCTGCCGCGGGGAGCCGCCGGCGATCCGGCGATGCTGCCAGACGGCGCCCTGCAAACCCGCACCGATTTCGGCGCGCCGGGCTATGGCGGTCCATGTCCGCCGGAAGGTTCGGCGCATCGTTATGTCTTTACGCTGACGGCGCTGGCGGTCGATCACCTGCCACCGGTGACGGCGGATGCGATGCCGGCGCTGGTCGGCTTCCTGGCCGGCGCGAACGCTCTTGGCACGGCCCGGCTGGAGGCGCGTTACGGCCGCTGAGCCATTCGCGCCAGCGCCTCGGCGGTGGCGGCATCGGCCGGAAACAGGGCCTCCACCGCCAGTTCGGCCAGGGTGATGTCCAAGGGGGTACCAAATACCGTGGTGGTGGTGAACAGCGACAGGCAACCTTGCGCGGTCGACAGCCTGACCGGCACCACCAGCCCGCCATAGGGATCGTGCGCGATCGACGGGCTGGCGACATGAACGGGTGCCGGCAGCGCCTTCAGCTCCGCCAGCAGGTCGATCAGCACGGGATCTGCGCTCATATCGATCTGCCGGCGCAGCCGGTCGAGCAGATGTGTGCGCCATTCGGCCAGATTCAGGATGCGCGGCGCCAGCCCGTCGGGATGCAGGCTCAGGCGCAGCACGTTGACAGGCCCCTCCAGCAGGAACGGCGCAACCCCATCAAGCAGCGGCGGGACAGCGGCATTGGCGGCAACCATCGTCCAATGGCGGTCGATCGCCAGTGCCGGATAGGGCTCATGGCCCTTCAGCACCAGATCGATCGCCCGGCGTGCCGCCGACAGTGCCGGATCATCCAGCCGCCGTTCGGCGAATGCGGGCGCATGACCGGCGGCGATCAGCATGTCGTTGCGTTCCCGCAGCGGGATCTCCAACTGTTCCGCCAGCCGCAGCACCATGGCCCGGCTGGGCGTGGCGCGGCCGGTTTCCATGAAGCTCAGATGCCGGGTCGAGATATCGGCGTCCAGCGCCAGCGCCATCTGGCTCAGCCGTCGCCGCTGGCGCCAGTCGCGCAACTGCTCGCCGAACGGGCGGGTGGCGTTCAGGGTGGCGGTGGTCATCAGGGGCTGTCCTCAAGGCAAAGGCTGCGGGCTCAGGCTCAAGATTAGCGGGGGCCGGGCCTGCCGGCCATGACCTGCCGGGTAATCGCATTCGGGCACGAAGCGGTGCCTGATGGATGGCAGACGGCGGGCATGGGGCCCGGCCGATCGATCCTTGAGGAGACCGATCATGTCGATGTCGACATCCGCCCGAACGGAACCCCGCTTCCTGCGGCCCGTGCTCTATTTCGACGCGGCGACCTGCCTGCTGATGGCGGCCCTGCTGCTGATCGGCGGCAGCGGGCTTGGCGGCTTTCTTGGTCTGCCGGTGGGCCTGCTCACCGCCAGTGCGTTGATCCTGATCGGCTTTGCCGCCGTCGTCGTGGCGGTGGCGAGCCGGCCGGTCATTCCTCGCACCGGTGTCTGGGCGATCGCCGTGGTGAACATCCTGTGGGCGATCGACAGCCTGCTGATCCTGGCGCTGGGCTGGGTCGAGCCCAACGGCCTGGGGCTCGCCTTCGTGATCGTGCAGGCGGTGGCGGTGCTGGTGATCGCCGAGATCCAGATCATCGGCCTGAAGCGGGGCCGGCCGGCCGGGGGCATGGTCTGAGCCGATATGATGGCCGGCGCAGTGTGAGCCATCGGTTGCGGCGGTGATGTAAACGGTTGGATACCAGGGGGGCGGTCATGCTGTCATGTGACCGGATGGCATGATCCGCTTGCGGAATGTCGCTGCCAGTCCCGCTGCGGAGACCCGCCTCATGACCAGTGCCGCCGACCCGGTCATCAACCGCTTCATCGACAGCATCCGCGACGACCATCTGGCGGTCGCGCGCCTGACCAGCGCGTCAGGCCAGGCTGAAGTGGATGCAATCGTGGCCGAGCTTGCCACCGAGCGCGGGCTGTCGGCCGATCTGCCGGCATTGACCCGTGCCCTGGCCTATAGACGGGCCCGCAACCGGCGATGACGCAACCGGCGATGATCGGCGGCTGCCGGTCACATCGGAACCGGTGCGGTCACCCGGCCTTGCGCCGCCCGGTCCAGTGCCGTTCCAGATTGGCGACCAGGGCGGGGCTGAGATGGCAGATCGCCACCTCGCGGGTATAGGTGGCCAGATAGGCGCGGAACAGGTCCAGAGGCTCCTGGCCCACACGGAACGCGCGGCGGTTGCCGGCCACCGACACCACCCCGCCATCGACCAGATCGGCCGCGACCTCGGCGATGGCGGCATCCAGTTCGCCTGCGGGGGCCACCCGGTCGACCAGCAGGCGGCCTTCGGGGCTGTCGGCCTGAATGGTGCGGCCGGTCATGATGATCTGGCGCGCCAGCCGGTCACCCATGATCCGCGGCAGCCGCAGATTGGTGGCGCCGGGCACCAGCCCTTCCTTGCGGGCCGGCACGTTGAACCAGCTACCGGCTTCCGCCACCACCGCATCGCAGACCAGCAGCGCCTGGGCGGCGGCCCCGATCGCGAAGGTGTCGATCACGCCGATCCAGGCTTTTTCGACGGTCTGGGCGGTTTCGTCGGGCAGTTCGCCGGGCGAGGCCAGCCCCCGGAACACCTTGGACACCCAGCCCATCTCGCGTTCGATATACATCACATAAGGAACGCGGCCCTCGTAGAGATCGGTGAGGTTCAGCCCGGCGCCGGCAAGCCTGCGGCCGGCATAGCGCGGGTGGTCGACGACACCGCCGCGCAGGATGCAGGCGGCGCTGTCGGCATCCAGAAGTGCGGCATCCACCGCATGTTCCAGCGCGTCGATCGTGGGCACGTCCTCGGCGTTCAGCCGGCCGGTATTGCGGTTTTCCACGATCAGCAGCCGGCCCTGGCGCATGATCCGCACCAGTCCCAGATCCAGCACGCCGTCGCGGGCCAGACGGGCCGCATTTTCTGGCGCCTCGGGCCGGGGCAGCATCATGGCGTGGCAAAGATGCAGGCCGGCGCCGCGATCGGCGAAGATGGCGGCCAGAAACTCGGCCTGGGCCATCTCGATGCCGGTCTTGGCCGAGAGCGGCCGCGCCGCCTCGGCCGCAAGGGCCTGGCGATCGGGCACCAGCCCCGGTGCTGCATCGGCCGCGGCCAGCAACAGCTCGCCCACCCGCAGAAAGCGGCTGCGACCGGCGGTCAGCCGGTCGTAGAGGCCGATGGCGTGTCGGGCCAGAAAATCGCGGCGGGTCGTCGTGGCGGCCACGGTGTCACCAGCGCCGGCGATCCGTGCAGGCAGGGTGTCCAATGCCGCCCCCAAGGCCTGCTGCTCCCTGGCCTGCTGCCCCATGGCCTGTTGGTCGTGCTGCCGTCCGGTCATCAGCCAAGCCCCTCTGCGATGATGTCGGCCATGACCTCGGTGCGCGCGTCCGCCGGCACGACCGGCCGCGGCGGCGCGCTGTCCCACAGCACGTCAAGCGTGCCGTCGAGCAGGCGGCGGCGCATCTCGCGTCGGCGGACCCTGCCGGAGGATGTCTTCAGGATGGTGTTGGGACGCAGCACCACCAGCCGGTCCAGTCTGAGTTCCAGGGCCGTCGCCACGGCTTCCATGGCATCGCCATAGAGCATCGGGCCGTCGAAGCGGCGCATGCGTTCCCGCTCGACCTCGACCATCGCCACCACGCTCTCGGCGCCGCCGGTTTCGACCGAAACCGCCGCGGCGGCCCCCGCTGCAAGATCGGGACAGGCATTGGTGATCGCTGCCTCCACATCCTGCGGATAATGGTTGCGGCCGCGGATGATGATCAGATCCTTGATCCGGCCGGTCACATACAGCTCGCCATCCATGATCGCGCCCAGATCGCCGGTCTTCAGCCAGGCCCGACCGGTGTCGGAGGCCCCGGTCAGCGGTTGCCCGAAGACCTGGGCGGTCTGGTCCAGACGCTGCCAATAGCCGCGGGCGAGGCTGCTGCCAGCCACGCGGATCTCACCGACCCGGCCGTCACCAAGCCGCTGGCCGGTCTCAGGGTCGGCGATGGCGATGTCGAGGCCGAGCCCGGCCTGCCCGCAGCCGACCAGCCGCCGGGGCGGGGTCAGGGTGGCGGCCGGCGTGTCGGCCGGCGGCGGAGGCATCAGCAAGCCCCTGTCGAGGGCGACGCCGTCGACCGTCAGCACCGGTGGTGCCACCCCCTGGCGGCCGCCGGTGATCATCAGCGTGGTTTCAGCCATGCCATAGCAGGGATAGAAGGCCTCGGCCCGGAAGCCATAGGGCGCGAAGGTCCGGGCGAAGCGGGCGAGCGTATCGGCGCGGACGGGTTCGGCGCTATTATAGGCGACCGTCCAGGATGACAGGTCGAGCCCGGCACAGGCATCGGCCCTGAAGCGCCGCACGCACAGGTCATAGCCGAAATCGGGGCTGCCGGCGGTGGTGGCCCGCCAGTCCGAAATCGCCCGCAGCCAGCGCATCGGCTTCTGCAGGAAAGCGGCCGGTGCCATCAGCACCGATGGTATCCCGAGATACAGCGGTTGCAGCAAATTTCCCACCAGCCCCATGTCGTGATAGAGCGGCAGCCAGCCGGCGAAGACGGTATTGGCGCCATGGCCCATGCCATGACGGATCAGCCGCTGGTTGGCCATCAGCGCGCCATGATGGAGCATCACGCCCTTGGGATCGCCGGTCGAACCCGAGGTGAATTGCAGAAAGGCCAGATCATTGGGGCGCACCGCCGGCGGTGGCGTATCGGCCAGGGATGTGCCGGTCGGGTGGGTGCCTGTCGGGAGTGTGCCTGTGGCAGCCATGTTGGCGATGGTGTCGGTGGCGGTCACCTGGGCGCAGGCGATTGCGGCGACGCCCTCGTCGCCGGCATTGGCGAAGCGGGGTTCAAGCTGGCCGCGCTGTTCTTCGGCCACCAGGATCAGGCGCGGTGCGCAGCCGCCGACGATGGCGCCCAGCCGATCGAGAGACTGGTTGCGGCGCGGCGGATAGGCCGGCACCGCCACGATGCCCGACATCAGGCAGCCGAAGAACGCTTCGATGAAGCTCATGCCTGGGGGATGCATCAGCAATGCCCGGTCGCCGGGCCTGGCCATGTCGAGCAGGTGCCGGCCGATGGCGCGGGCGCGGGTGGCCAGTTGGGCATAGGTCAGGCGGCTGTCCTCGTGCTCACCATCGCCCAGAAACACATAGGCCAACCCGTCATGGCCGCCATGGACGCCCCGACCGCGGGCGAGTTCATCGAGCCGGTGTGCAAGCGTCGGGGCCTGCGTCTCGACGAAGCCGTCGGCATGACTGCGTGCGTTCATTGAAGCCCGGTCTCCCTGTCGCCGGTGGATTGTCCCATGCGGATGTGCCGGTCAACCCAGCTTGCGGAACGAGATGCGGGCCAGATTCATGCGGCCAGTGTGGAAGCCGATCATGAACACGCCGCAATAATTCTCGAACCGCCTGACGACGTCGGCGCCGACGATCGCCTCGGCCCGGCCCCGGTTGGCGCGCAGGCCGTCGAGCCAGCTCTGGATGGTGCGGACATACATCTGTCGGTCCATCCGCAGCCGCTCCACCTCGAACAGCCGGTCGGATGCCTCGATCACCTCGTGCAGCCGGCGCAGATCGCTGTTGGGAAAGACCTCGGTGGCACAGAAGGTGCTGAAATCGGCTTTGGTGGCGGTGCCATAGACGATGGTCTGGATCGACATCCGCCCGCCCGGCTTCAGCCAGCCGTGGGCGCGCTCGAAAAAGGCGCGATAGCCGGCGCGCTTCTCGTCCTCGGTCGATGTCAGCCGGGCGAAATGCTCGAAGGCTTCCAGCGAGACGATAGCGTCATAGGGTGCTGTGGGCTCGAACCCCGCCCAGGGGGTCAGTGCCACCGCCAGCTTCGGATTGCCCAGGGCATTGACATGGGTTCGATGGGCCTCGGTCATCGTCATGCCGGTCACGTGCCCCACGCCCCGGTCATCGGCCAGCCGCCGCATCATCGACCCCCAGCCGCAGCCGATATCGAGCACGCGATCGGCACCCGCCGCATGGGCGGCGTCGATGTGGATATCCAGCTTGCGCAGTTGCGCCTTCAGGAAACCTGCGGCGTCGTCGGTGTCGCCGTCTTCATAAAGCGCACAGGAATAGGTCAGCGACGGGTCCAGCCACAGGCCGAAGAAATCCGTGCCGATGTCGTAATGCGAACGCAGCGCATCCGACGAGGTGCCGGGGTGGCCGCCGCCGAGATGGGTTGCCTGGGTGGTGTCGGGCGCCATGACACTGCCTCCGATCGTGGTTGGCCGCAATTCGGCCGTGGGCCGTCAGGCGGCGAGGGCGGCCGCAAGGTCGCTGATGGTCGGATTGTCATAGGCGGTGGTCGGCTCCACCTTCACGCCGAGCCATTCCTCCAACTCGCCGGTCATCGACACCACCGCCAGACTGTCGACGCCCATGCGCTCGAAACGGACATTGCGGCGGATCTCTGCGGGGTCATGGCCCAGGCGATCGGCAAGATAGGCGATGAGCCAGGCCTCGATGGCCGCGGCATCGGGACGCTCGGTGGCCCGGGCGGCGGTCCGGGCGGCGGGAAGCGTGGTCTGGGTGGTCATGGTCTCTGATCTCCTGAACGCCGGCATCCGGCGTGATGCGGACACGTCGTGGCCGGGACCGGCCGTGAGGGATGTCATGCGGGACAGGCGGCGCGGTCAGGCTGCCAGATCCTCGTCGCCATCCCGCGCGTCGCCATCCTTGGCGTCGGGTCGGCCGAGATCGACGGAAGGGCCGGGCATGGCGCGCTGATCGGCGGCCGCCGCCCGTCTGGCGGCGATGCTCTCAGGCGCGGGACGGCGGATATTGCGGGCAAGCCCGGCCGCTTCCAGGCCGCGGATGATCCACCAGCCGATATCCGGCTCCCGCCAGTCCAGCCCGAAGCGCGCCGAGGTGGGGAAGGCGTGATGGTTGTTGTGCCAGGCCTCGCCCAAGGTCGGCAGCGCGATCGGCCAGAAATTGGTCGAGGTGTTGCGGCCGCCGAAGGGGCGGGTGCCGACGATATGGGTGACGGAGTTTATGGCATTGGTGAAGTGGTAGCTCAGCGTCAGCCGCACCGCGCCGCCCCAGAGCAGGCCCAGCAACGCCCCATAGGCATCGCCGAGCATCAGCAGTCCCGCCAGGGCCGGCACGGCCAGCCCCAGCGCCACCCACCACAGATAGCGCTGGTTGATCTTCATCAGCGACCGGTCGCGGGTCAGGTCGCGTGCATTGGCAAAGACATCGGCCGGTGTGTGGTTGAAGGTCCAGCCGATCTGGGCGTGCCAGAAACCCTCCCAGCGCCCCAGTGCCCGTCCATGGGCGATGCGTGGCGAGTGCGGGTCGCCGTCGCGATCCGACCGGATATGGTGCAGGCGGTGATTGGCCGCCCAATAGATCGCCGGCCCCTGTGCGGCCATGCATCCCAGAACGGCCAGCAGATTGCGGAGCCAGGTGGCGGTCTCGAAGGCGCGATGGCTGAGCAGGCGATGAAAGCCCACCGTGATCCCGGCATAGGTCAGCAGATAGCACACGCCCAGGATCGCCAGCGCCTGCCAGGGCACGCCGCCATCCCCGATGGCGAGCCCGATGGCCAGAGCGCTGCCGGCAAGCGGCAAGGCCAGGATGGCCCAGGCATGACGGCGTTGCGCGCGCATCAACCGCGGGTCACGCAGGGCTGTCGCCCGCGTCGCGGATGGGGCCGCGCGGCCGCCGTCCCTGGCCGCACGTCCGCCGCCGGGCGGTGCCCCGGCCGGGGTCGACTGGTCGGACGACATGGTGTCCCCCCTCAGATCATTCCGGCAATGGCCAGAGGCAGATCGCTGTCGCGACGATGCGCCTTGTGCCTGATGGGTCGCAGCCTCTCCTCTCCGCATCCCGATCGGCGCGTGATCGCCGCCGGGCAACGTGGGAGCTTATGTCCGATCTTCGGTGGCGCGACATCGGACATGTATTGTCCGTTGTGTAGGAATATATTTGAGCAACTTATGCGGGATTCATCAAGCCCATTTCATGTCGAATTTTCCCGACAGGCCGGCCGGGAATGCAGCCGCGTTCGCCGCCGTCAAAGGCCGGTTGAGATGCCGGTTCAGATGGTCGTGGACGGGGATATGCCCCGTCGTCACGGCGCCCTCCGTCACGGTCTCTGTCTGCGCATGCGGATCAGTACATCGTAGGGCCATCCTGCGGCGACAGATCGCTGCGGGCGATATCGACCGGCAGGCGCAGAGTGGCCGAGGTGCCGAAGCCGACAGCGCTGGTCAGCCGGATGTCACCACCCATCGCGTCACACAGCCGGCGGCAGATGGCGAGACCCAGGCCGGTGCCGCCATAGGCACGGGAGATCGTGGCATCTGCCTGAACGAAATCGTCGAACACCCGTTCCAGTTGTGTCTCGGTCATGCCGATGCCTGTATCGGCGATAACGATCTCGATCCAGTCGCCCGGCGATGCGCGCTCGCCGCCGTCATCCGCGACGATCCGCCGGGCAGTGATGCGGATCTCGCCGCCCCGGGTGAATTTGCAGGCATTGGACAGCAGGTTCAGCAGCACCTGACGGACGCGGGTGACGTCGCCGTTGATCGCGCCCAGATCCGGCGCCAGATCGGCCAGCACCAGATTGTCGTTGCGGGCGGCCAGTGGCCGGCAGGTATGCAGCAGGTCGCGAAACAGGCTGCGGACATCGAACCAGTCGATCGACAGCTCCAGACGGCCGGCCTCGATCTTGGCCATGTCCAGGATGTCGTCGATCAGCTTCAGCAGATGATTGCCGGCGCCGTGGATGTCGGCGGCATATTCGGCATAGCGATCGGTGGCGGATGGCCCCAGCAGACGATCGCGGATGATTTCGGCGAAGCCCAGAATGGCATTCAGCGGTGTGCGCAGTTCATGGCTGACCCGGGCCAGGAAGTCCGATTTCGCCCGATTTGCCCGTTCCGCCTCCAGCCGTGCGGCAATGGCGGTTTCACGCGCTCTCACCGCCAGCTCGCGGGCCTCCGCCAGTTGCTGGGCCTGACGTGACAGGTGGTCGCGGGTGAGTTTCAGCTCGATTTCGCGTTGCTTGATCTCGGTAATGTCGCTGCGCAGGCTGAAGAAGCCGACGCCCGGCACCCTGAATTCGCGCACGAGATGCCAACGGCCGCCGGTCAGCTGTTCGAACGGGTTGGCCTGCGGGTGGTGCAGGCGCCGTCGCCGCTTTTCGATGTAGCCATGGGGGTCGCTGCGCGCCAGCGGGTCCAGCACCACGCCGGACGTGTCCATGCTGTAGCGGATCACGTCTTCAAAGCGCAGGCCCAGCAGATCCTCGACCGGCGGCATGTGCGGAAAGAATTTCCGATAGGCTTCGTTCACAAAGGCGACACGATCGTCGGTGTCGTAAATGATCACGGCTTCGGGCAGGCGGTTCACCGCCATGCGCAACAGCCTGTCGGCGTGCTGCGTCTGGTCGCTCATGGTGCGTTCCAATGGGTATCCGTCGACCATTCCCGTCCGACGATCAGCGGTCAGGGATGTGGACCCGCGGCACCAGCGCACAGCATTTGAACCACATCCTATCCATATCGTGCCGCGATCGACGTCGAGTTGCAATGTGCCTCGGCGTTTTCTGATTCAATATTCGTCATGCACAGAAAAGTGGCGGGCGCAGAGGTACAACAACCGGAGGACGCACCCCGTCGGTCGGTGTGGCCGGCGGTCCGGATGTGTGGCGGTTCCAGGTTGACGGCCCTGAAACGACAACGCCCCGGCAGGAATCCTGCCGGGGCGTTGAGATCGGACATACCGAAGTTGGTCGGAGTGGCAGGATTCGAACCTGCGGCCCCCGCCTCCCGAAGACGGTGCTCTACCAGGCTGAGCTACACTCCGGTGCGTCCGTGGGGCGCCTTATAACGGGAAGAAGCGGCCCCTGCAAGGGGGATTTGTTCAGAAACCGCGCGCGATACAGAAGCTGATCAGATCGTCGAGCGTGCGGCGCTCGATGCCGTCATCGAAACCCGCCAGCGACTGGCGGGCGGTATTGCCGTAAGCCTCTGCGCGCCTGAGGGTTTCGCCGAAGGCGTCGTGGCGGCGCATCAGGCCGATAGCGTGATCGAGGTCGTCATCGCTTTGTTCCAGTTGCTCCATCGTCCGCGACCAGAAGCGGCGCTCGTCCTCGGTGCCGCGCTCATAGGCGACGATAACCGGCAGGGTGATCTTGCCCTCGCGGAAATCGTCGCCGATGGTCTTGCCCAGCGCCGCCTGTTCGGCCGAATAGTCCAGGATGTCGTCGGTGAGCTGGAAGATCACCCCCAGCGCCATGCCATAGCGTGCCAAGGCATCGACGTCGCTCCGTGGGCGGTCGGCGACCACGGGGCCGATGCGGCAGGCCGCCTCGAACAGCTTCGCGGTCTTGCTCTCGATCACCCGCAGATAGGCGGCTTCATTGGTTTCCAGATCGTTCGAGGTGAGCAGCTGCATCACCTCGCCCTCGGCGATGACCGCCGAGGCGTCGGACAGGATCTGAAGCACTTCGAGCGAACCGTCGCGTGTCATCAGCTGAAACGCACGGCTGAACAGGAAGTCGCCGACCAGCACGCTCGCCTTGTTGCCGAACACCGCGTTGGCGGTGGCCTTGCCCCGGCGGAGCGCGCTTTCGTCGACGACGTCGTCGTGCAGCAGGGTCGCTGTGTGGATGAACTCCACGCAGGCGGCCAGAGGCACGTGCCTGCGGCCCTGATAGCCGCACAGCCGGGCGGACATCAGCAGCAGCAAGGGCCGCAGCCGTTTGCCCCCGGACGACACGATATGGCCGGCGAGCTGGGGTATGAGCCCCACCTCGCTCTGCATGTTGTCGATAATGACTTGATTGACACGCCTCAGGTCATCTGCGACCAGAGCCTGAAGCGTGGAGAGAACCTCTTGCGAGGAGTGTGCGCGCGCATCCACGAGAGAGCAGCCGATCCGTCTTGTTTCAGGGCAAAGAAGCGCCCGGGGCCGGCAGGGCTTGACGCTCCGCGCGGCGCTGGGGAGCATATGAAGTGCCGTGCTGCGCGGTCAAGATGCGCTGAGAGGTAAAGGAGCACGGTTTCACGTCGCCCGGCCATCCTGCCGCGCCCGTGTGCAATGCACAAGCGGGGTGGTGCACGGCTGATGTGCCGCGCGGCCGCGTCGCCTGCCGCAATCACCGCCGGCCCTTGTGTCCGGCCACCATTTTTCGACGTCGAGGGCCGTTCATGGATGCCATCCTGGTGACCACAGACCCCGTGCGCCTGTCCTGGGCGCGCGCCGTGCTGGCTGCGGAGGGCATAGAAACCCTGGTCTTCGACGAACAGATGAGCATGGCGGAAGGCTCGATCGGGGCCTTTCCGCGCCGGCTGATGGTGGCCGGCGACGACGCCGTCCGCGCGCGCCGGCTGCTGGACGACGCGGCGCATGATCTCAACGAGGGGGCGCCGGTCTCCACGCCATCGCGATCTGCCCCGGCCCGATCTGCCCCGGCCCGATCTGTTCCGACCCGGGCCGATACCGGGATCTGGCGGCGCCTTGCCGCCCGGTTGTTCGGTCCGGCATCGTGAGCGATGGGCAGATCGGGCCGGCCGCCTGCAGATCGGCCGGGGATGCCGCCGAACTGGCCCGCGGCCATGGCCTCGATCCGGCGGGGGTGACGCTCGATCATCTGCTTGGGCGACGGGTCGCCTTGTTCCAGGCACGCAACGGCTATCGCGCGGCCGTCGACCCGGTGCTGCTGGCGGCGGCGGTTCCGGCCGCACCGGGGCAGCGGGTGCTGGATCTGGGCCTGGGCGCCGGTGCGGCAGCACTCTGTCTGGCGGCCCGGGTGCCGGGCGTCTCGCTGGTCGGGATCGAACGCGACGCGTCGGCGGCAGCACTGGCCCGCGCCAATGCGGTGCTGAACGGTGCCGATCTTGCGGTGGTCGAAGCCGATGTGGGCGCGAGGGCGACCCACGCCGCGGACCCGCGCGGGCTGTCCTTCGATCATGTCCTGACCAACCCGCCCTATCTTGAGCCCGGCCGCGCCGATCCGCCGCCCGATGGCGGCCGCCGTGCCGCGCATGTCGAAGCGGCGATCGGGCTCAGCGACTGGATCGCGGCCGGTCTGCGCCGGCTGAAGCCCGGCGGCAGCATCACCATTGTGATGCGTGCGGACCGGCTGGATGTGGTTCTGACCGCATTGTCGGGCCCGGCCGGCGATATCCGGGTGCTGCCGGTGCATACGGTCGCCGATGGCCGGCCGGCCAAGCGGGTGATCGTTCAGGCGGTGAAGGGCCGTCGGACGCCATTGTCGCTGCTGGCACCGCTGGTTCTGGCCGGGCAGGGGCGGGCGTGGCTGCCTGTGGCGCGTGCGGTGCTGGAAGACGCGGCACCGCTGGTCCTGGACCCGCGCGCGGTGCGCGGCTGACACCGGCCGCCCTATTCGCCATCGCGGCGTTGACAGTGCCGTGCGCGGCATCGATATGGAAGGTCGATCCGGCGCCATCACCCGGCGCGCCGCCTGCGCGCGTCCAAGCCTTCCCACGTCGTTCCAGGAGATCATCCGCTTGAGCACCAACCGCCGTGGCCTGCGCCGCCTGCTGCGTTTTCTGCCAGTGAAGCGCTTTCGCAATCCGCCACCGGTGGTATCCGTGCTGCGCCTGGACGGCACGATCATGGCCGGTCGCGGCTTTCGATCGAACCTGTCCTATGAAGGTCTGCAGCCATTGATCGACCGCGCCTTCAAGGTGCCGGAGGCGAAGGCGGTGGCGCTGGTGATCAATTCGCCGGGCGGATCGCCCGCCCAGTCGTCGCTGATCTACAAGCATATCAGGGCGATGGCGGCCGAAAAGACGCTGCCGGTGCTGGCCTTCGTCGAGGATGTGGCGGCAAGCGGTGGTTACTGGCTGGCGGTCGCCGGCGATGAGATCTATGTCGACGAGACCACGATGGTGGGATCGATCGGGGTGGTCTCGGCGGGTTTCGGCTTCGATCGGGCGATCGCGCGGCTGGCGGTCGACCGGCGGGTGCATACCATTGGCGAGAACAAGATGCGGCTCGATCCGTTTCAGCCCGAGAACCCTGATGACGTGAGCTGGCTGGGCGCGATACAGAAGCAGATCCATGACCGGTTCATCGAGATTGTCCGCACCGGCCGGGGCGAACGGCTGGACAAGGCCGGCGACACGCCGTTGTTCAATGGCGATGTCTGGGTCGGGCAGGCGGCTGTGGACGTGGGACTGGCCGATGGTGTGGGCGACCTGCGTGGCGTGCTGCGCAACCGGTTCGGCGACGACGTGAAGCTGGTTGCGATCCGCGAGAAGCAGGGATTGCTGGGACGGGTCGGCATCGGCGTTACGGCGCGGGCCGGTGCCCGGGCCGATGGGGTTGCCGCCATGGTGTCGGGGGTGGCCGATGCCATCGACAGCCGCGCCCTCTGGCAGCGTTACGGGCTCTAGGCCGGCGTCATCGGTTGCCGTGGCTGTCGCGCCGCGCATGCATCGTTCGGCGGGTTGTGCGATAATGCCTGCCCGCGATACGCCTGAGGCGCCGCATCGCGCCCGCTGTCTTCCGCTTGTTTACCCGGAGTTGATGTGATGCTCAGCCTGTCAAAGCTGTTGCTTCTGGTGCTGGTCGTGCTTGCCGTCATCGTGGGCGCGCGGGTGAGCCGGATCTTCAGCGAGCGCCGCGCCGGCATCGCGGGCGAGGGTGGCAGGGCGCGTGACGACCGTGCCGCCCCCCGCCACACCAGCCGCCGCCGACGCGAAGCGCCGGCGGTTGCCGAAGCCGACCGCTGCGCCCGATGCGGCAGCTTCGTGGTGCCAGGTGCCGCGCCATGCGGTCGCAGCGGCTGCCCGGTCGCCGGATGATCCACCCCGTTCCGGGGGTGTCCATTTTTTGACACGATGATCTATCGACACCCTGTGGTCAGGATGGCTCGCAGAACGGCCTGACGGCCCGCGACAGCTTCTTGCGTGAAGCGCCAGGGCAACGAGTCCAGGTTAACGCGCTTGCAGAGCCGCCATGAGGTATTGTGTGTCCCACGTAGCAAGTTTGCGCCTGG
>NZ_BMDZ01000043.1 GCF_014636235.1 Tistrella bauzanensis | reverse complement strand
GCCCCGCATCATCTCCCCCTAACAAAGCTCCACGCGATCGAATCACGCCGGATAAAATGAGGGAAGGATTTTTCCGCAGCCTGATAGAGCGGGATGGTGCTCAACTCATAGCTATGGACGAACTGGAAGGGCACATCGGCCAGCACCGACATCATCGGCCGGAGGGCGGCCTCGGGATCGAAGGCCTCGCCCGGATACCAGCCATAGATGAACAGAAGCCCGGTGACGGCGCCCAGGATCAGCGCGAAGGCGATCGGCACGCGCAGACCCACGAGACCGAGCACGGTGATGAGGGTGGCCCCCATGGCATAGGCCGGAGTCATTCGTTTTCCTCCCCGCTGGTCAGCCTGCGCACGAGATCAAGCAGGCAGGCGGCGAGCCCGCCCGCGAGCCCCAGGACCACCAGCAGGCGTCCGGGCCAGGCCATGAGTTCCAGCTCGCCGATATAGAGCGAGCCGCTCAGCCAGGCGCGGTCGAAGGCGATCCAGGCCGCCCAGCCAAGGACACCATAGGCGGCGACGCCGCACAGGGACGCCAGGACATCCAGCCCCCGCTGCACGGATCGTGGCGCCAGCCGCGCCAGTGCGTCGACGGCCACATGGCGACGCCGCCGGACCAGCAGCCATTGCGGCAGGAAGGCGATGATGAACCATCGGCCTCCGCCACCAGCAGGTCTTCGTCCGGGGGCACCAGGCCTGCCAGCGTGCCGGCCACGGCGATACCGATATAGAGCACGCAGAAGCAGAGTGCCGCGACGCTGATCGCGCCCAGCACCTTTTCGGCGGCGAAGACCCAGGGCACGGGTCGCGCAACCGCCCTTACTTGCGCGCCCACGGATACCCCTCCCGCTCGAATTCCGCCTGATAGGTCGCCTGAAGGGCCTGGAACTGTTCGAGCACGGCAGGATCGCCCTTGTCGAGAAAGGCATCGACAGTGATCTTGCCGGCGTCGAGCAACCGCGCGTGGTCGTCCGCCGAAAGGGTGTGGAAGGTGACGCCATAGGCCGCTTCGAGCTGCGGAGGCGGTGGTCTCGACGTTGATGCGCGTGCTGGCGGTCGACAGGTCGCTTGCGGCTTCGAGCAGCATTGCCTGCCGGTCGGCCGGCAGGCGCTGGAAACTGCGCTCGTTCATCCCGGCGCCGAAGCCCGGATTCTGGCCGAAATCGAGGATGGTCACGTGCTTGGCCACCTCGAAATGGCGAAACGGAATGGTGGCCGGAATATAGGTCTGGGCGCAGTCGATCAGCCCGCGATTGAGCGACTGATAGACATCGGTGAAGGCAACCGAGACCGGGATCGCACCGAAGGCTTCGAAGGCCAGCGAATGCGGCGGGTTGGCCCGCACCTTGCGACCATTGAGGTCGGCGGCCCGGAAGTTGAACAGTTCGATGGGCGTGCTGACCGCGATGACGGTGCCATATCCGCAACACCGTCGCCGACGCCGCGCAGAACATCGCGCAGCGCGATCAGCGCGCCGCCAAAGGTGATGCGGAGCTTGAGGTCGCCATCCGTCATGTCCTGCAACTGTTCGGCGAATTTGGTGAGGGCGATGCCCTGAACGCCACGCGCGGTGCCGTAATCGCTGTAGGTGAGTGTCTGGCCTGCCGCCGCTGCCGGCACCGCAAGGGCAGGCAGCGCTGACGCAAGGGTAAGGCCGGCGACGACCGCCGCAGTCATGCGGTGGTGCCTGTATGTGCCCATCATGTTCGTTTCTCCCGTCATGCCCACGTTTTTACGTTTGCGTGGAATTTTTAACTATCTCGTTTAAAATCTGCGGGAATGTCAACAGCCACGACGACAGACGCGGTGGATTCCCCAGAGAACGGGCGGGAGATACGGATGAGCGGAACGGATGGAAACGAACCGGGCATGGGCCGCGAGCGCCGCAAGGCACTGCTTGAACGCGAGATCAAGGACAAGGCGTGCATCCTGTTCGCCCGCAAGGGTTTTGCCGGCACCAGCCTGACCGACATCGCCGATGCGGTCGGGTTGAGCCGGGCCGCCATCTACTATTATTTCGAGAACAAGGAGGCGCTGCTTGAGGCGATCGTCGCCGAGGTATCGGAGCGGCCGATCGAGATCTGGCTGGCGCAGTCCCGGTTGTCGACGGCGGGTCCGGAGGCGCAATTGCGCGACGTGGTCCGCCGCCATGTCACGGGCATTCTGGGCCGTCAGGTGCTCATGCGGATGATGGCGGTGACCGAGGCGGCCCTGCCGCCGGCCCTTGCCGCACGCCATGCCGCCTCGAAACGCCGCTATCTCAACAATTGCCGCCGGATCATCCGTGACGGTGTGCTGGCCGGCGTCTTCCGGCCGGTCGACGATCGGGTCGCGGCGCTGGCGGTGATCGGCATGGCTGCCTGAACGGTGCGGTGGCACGACGCGTCGCGCCCGCCGGATGCGGCCGAACTGGCCGAGGCCATGGGCGAGATGGCGGTACGATCGCTCAGGCTCGATCGCGACAGTGCCGCGGCCGGCACGGTCGATGCTGTGCTCGACGGCCTGCGCCAGCATATCGGGCGGCTGGAGCAGATGCTCTGAGCCCTCGCGCCAGGAAGATTTTACGATAATGAAGAATAATTGACGAAATTGTTGTTCGAGGCGATCGGGCGGCGCTATGGTCTCCTCAACGAATAAGGAGGGGAGGAAACCATGCCCATCGTCCGGACCCCCATCGCGGGCGTCGTCTATCCGTCCGGGGATGACGTCGCTCGACACGAGGCGCTGGGGATATTCGATGATGTGACCATGCCCGAGGCCTATGAGCGGATCGCCGAGCGCCATGCCGCACGGCCGGCGCTGACCGATCCCGACGGTACCTGGACCCATGGCGAGGTCGATGATCTGGCGACACGGCTGGGTGCCGCCCTGCTGGGGATCGGGTTGCAGCCGCTCGATCGGGCCATTTTCCAGATGTCCAACAGCCGCGAACTGGTGCTCTGCCTGTTCGCCTGCCTCAAGGCCGGCGTGATCCCGGTTTGCACCCTCACCGCACACCGCGCGCACGAGATCGGCTATCTGGCGCGTCATTCGGGTGCCCGTGCCCATGTCATCTGCACCGACGATCCGAAATTCGATTTCGCCCGGTTCGCCGACGAGATGCGTCAGGCGGTGCCGGGCCTTGAACATGTGATCGTCGCCCGCGGCGAGACAGAGGACCGTCCGGGCTTCCATGCGCTGCAGACGCTTGTCGCCGGGATCGATGCGGCCGCGGCCCGCAGCCGGATCGCCGGTGTGGAGCGCGACCCCGCCCAGGTCGCGGTGTTCCAGCTTTCAGGCGGCACCAGCGGTATCCCGAAGATCATCCCGCGTTTCCACAACGAGTATCTGTGGCAGATCCGGGCGGCGGGGGCGTTCCACCGGCTGAGTCACGAGACGGTGTCGTTTTCGGCCGCGCCGATGATGCACAACGCGCCTATCGTGTGCTACTGGGGGTCGACATTCTGGGAGGGCGGCGAGGTGGTCTGCCTGCCCACGCCCACGCCTGAGGCTATGGCTGCCCTGATCCGCAGCCGCCGGCCGACCCTGATGGCGGTACCGCCACCGCTGATGTACCGGCTGATGGCGCAGCAGCTGCTTTCCATGGACGATCTGCGCCGGGCGGTACAGATCGCCGCCGGCTTCGCGCGCCCGCTGGCCGAGAAGACCGGCGCTTCCGCCGTCACCCTCTATGGTATGACCGAGGGGATCATCTGCTACAGCACCATCGGCGATCCCCTCGACATCCTGTCCGATACAGTTGGCCGGCCGATCGACCCCCATACAGACATCCGTATTCAGGATCCGGAAACCGGCGAGCCGCTGGCCGACGGTGTGATCGGCGAGATGGTCTTCCGCGGGCCCAGTTCCACCCGGGGCTATTATGATGCCGAAGAGCGCAACCGCGACGCCTTCACCGCCGACGGCTATGTCAGGTCCGGTGATCTGATGAGCATTCGCCGCATCGACGGCGTGCTGCATCTCACCTTCGACGGCCGGGTGAAGGACGTCGTCAGCCGCGGCGGCGAGAAGATCAACTGTTCCGAAGTCGAACGTGTCCTGCTCGACCATCCGGCGATTGGTGCGGTGCTTTGTGTACCGATGCCCGACCCGGTCTATGGCGAGCGGATGTGCGCGGTCGTGATCGCGGCTCCCGGTGTCCCGGTGCCGGACGTGCGACAGCTTGGCGCGTACCTCGAAGCCCGCGGCATGGCCAAGTTCAAATGGCCCGAACGGATCGAAGTCGTGGCCGACTTTCCGTTGACCGGATCGGGCAAGCCATCGAAACCCCTGCTGGTTGAACGCATCGCGGCGATCTTGAGGGCAGAGCGTGCGCTCGGCGCCGTATCCGCCTGATTCCGGCGCCAGAATGCCAGCTCAAATGTGCCAGCTCAAATGTGCCAGTGCAAAAGTGCCAGCGCAAAAGTGCCGGCACGAGAGTGCCGATGCCAATGCCCGTGCGAGAGTGAAGGAGCTCCAGACTATGAAGATCGCCATTGTTGGTGGCGGACCCTCCGGCCTGTTCTTCGCCCGGCTGATCAAGCGCAGCCGGCCGGGCGCCGAGGTTCGGGTGTTTGAGCAGAACGCGCGCGACGCGACCTATGGCTTCGGTGTGGTGCTGGCCGGTCCCGCGCGGGATCGTCTGCGAGAGGTGGATCCCGAAAGCGTCGACGCCCTCACCAAGGCCATGGTGTTCTCAAGCACGCAGAAGATCGGGCTGAACGGCGAGGCGCTGCTGCTGGACTACCCGGGCAATTCTGGCGCGATCGCGCGGCTGACCCTGTTGCAGATCCTCGGCCGCCTCTGCGCCGATGTCGGCGTGCAGGTGGTTCATGATCGGCGTGTCGAACGCGCCGGGGATCTGGACGGCTATGACCTGATCGTGGGTGCCGACGGGGCCAACTCGGTGGTCCGCGGGATCTGGCCAGAGGCCTTTCCTGTCAGAACACAGCAGCTTGACAACCGCTTTGCCTGGTACGGCGTCGACCGGGCACTGAAGCCGAATGCGCTGATCTTCCGCTATCATCGCGGCGGCTGCTTCATCGCCCACTACTACACCTATGCCCCGGGTCTGAGCACATTCGTTGCCGAATGTGATGCGCAGACCTGGACGGCGTGTGGCCTGGACCGCATGACCGATGCCCAGCGCAAGGCGTTGATCGAGCACATCTATGCCGACGTGCTCGACGGGGGGCGGCTGCTTGAGAACAAGTCGGTCTGGCGGCGTTTCGATGCCAGGGTCGCCGAGCGCTGGACCGACGGCCGGGCAGTTCTGATCGGCGACGCCCTGCGTGTCGCGCATTTCTCGATCGGCTCGGGCACGCGGCTTGCCATGGACGACGCCGTGGCCCTGCATGACGCGCTCGTCGACGGCGGCCCCGTGGCCGAGGCTCTGGACCGTTTCGTCGCCGCGCGCAAGCCGGTGCGCGATCTGTTCACCGATGCGACCGCCCGAAGCTATGCGTGGTACGAAGACGTCCGCGGTGCGATGCAGACCGACCTGGTCAGCTTCGTCCATGATTTCCTCACTCGGACCGGCCGGGTCGATGACGAGCGGTTGAAGGCCTATGCGCCGGAATTCTATGCCCGCCACATCGTGCCGCGCCACGCGCACAACATCGCGCTGGGGCTAAGCGCATGACGGCGGCATCCGACGGCTCGTCCGGTCTGCCGCCGCCGCAGGAGGGGGTCGTGTCGATGCGGCCCTTCACGGTGCGCCGTTGCGTGCGCTGGTCGGATTGCGACCCGGCCGGCGTGGTCTATGCCGGGAAGTTTCCGCTCTACATGCTCGATGCCTGCCAGCTCTTCGGGCAGCACGTGGTGCAGCCGGCCCTGCCGGCGGGCGTTCAGCACCGGGCGCCGGGAAAGGGACTCGAGATCGAGTTCCTTGGTCCGCTCTGGCCCGGCGACGTCTTCGACATCGAGATCCATCCGGGCGGGATCGGCACCCGCACGGTGCATCTGCTGGCGGCGGCACGGCGGGTGGATGACGGCCGCCCGGTCTTCATCGGCAGGGTCACATCCATCCATGTGTCTCCGGACGATCGCACCATTGGCGTGGATGTGGCGCCTGAACTGCGCGCCGCGCTTGAAGATCAGGCCGCGCATTCGGGGCCGCCGCCTCAGATTCTACAGCGGCTTTCCCCCGTCACGCGGTTCGCGAAGGGATGATCTCCATGACCGACCAGACGACCGCCGCCCCCCATGCCGGGGCGCCCGTGATCCGGCAGGCGACCACGACCGCCGGCCTGCACGGCACCAAATGGGATCCGGACCGGTTGCCCGCCGGCACCACCATGACCGCCCATGCCCTCACCACCGCTGACGGCGCGCCGGTGACCGGTTTCCTGTTCCGCCGCGGTGGCGAGCGCAGCGTCGTCTGCCTGATGCATCCGCGGGAGATCGGCGTTACCCAGTACATCGTGCCGGATCTGCTGGCGGCCGGGGTCGCGGTCTGGGTGCAAGGGTCGCGCGCGCCCGGCAATGATCTCAGGCTGGAGCACGAGACCGCGCTGCACGACATGGCGGCCGGCCAGGCGTTTCTGCGCAGCACGGCCGGGTTCGGGCAGTCCGTCCTGCTCGGCATCTCAGGCGGCGGACCGCTTGCCGCCTTCTATTGTCAGCAGGCGGCGCTGGAGCCCGCGGCGCGGGTCGCCCGCTCCTCCGGTGGCCGGCCGACCGGCCTGCACCGCGCGACGATGCCGGCGCCCGAGGGCGTGATCCTGGTCTCGTCGCATCTGGGCCAGGGGGCCTTGATGCTGGCCTGCATCGACCCCTCTGTCACTGACGAGGACGATCCGTTTTCGGTCGACCCGGCGCTCGACCCGTTCTCGGCCGCGAACGGATTTCGCCCGGCCCCCCAATCGGCCAGCTACACGCCCGAATTCCTTGAGCGCTATCGCGCGGCACAGGCGGCACGGGTGCGTCGCATCGACGAGAAGGCGACGGCGTTGCTGGCCCGCAAGGCCCGGGCACGTGCTGCGGCCAAATCGGGCGGGGGCCGTGCGGATGAGGTCATGGCCGCGTTCTCGCCGATCTTCCAGGTCTGGCGCACCGATGCCGATCCGCGCTGCTTCGACCTCTCGCTCGATCCGTCGGATCGTGCCTATGGCACGCTCTGGGGGGCGAACCAGACGGTCAGCAATTACGGCTCGATCGGCTTCGGGCGCGTCTGCACGCCCGAAAGCTGGCTGTCGAACTGGTCGGCCTTTTCCACCAAGGCCTCGATGGCGGCATGTGCGCCGGACATCCGCCAGCCGGTGCTGATGGTCGAATACACCGGTGACAACAGTGTGTTCCCTGCCGATGCCGAATACCTGTTCGGCCTGATCGGCGCTGCGGACAAGTCAAGGCTGCGCGTCCACGGCAACCATCATGGACGCGCCATCGATCCGGACCAGCCCAACGGACAGGTCGTGGCCGGCGATGCCATCGCGGCCTGGCTGTCTGAAAAGGGCTTTGCCTGACCCCGCCCATAAGAGGACCGTTCAGATGACCGCTGATCTCATCCACAAGAAGGCACGTCAGGAGACGGCCTTCTCGACGAACCGCGCATACCGGACCGATGGCATCGATGTCGCGGCCCTGAAGCCTGCTGCCGACGACGGGGTGCGGCTCCGCCTGCATGGTGTCGATCATACCGCGCGCCCGACCTGGAAACTGCGCGAGACGGTGACCTTCTATCGCGACATTCTGGGCCTGCCGCTGATCCACACCATCAGCGCCCGCGGCTGGGGACAGCCCGGACATCCCGACTTCCTGCACTTCTTCTTCGATGCCGGCAACGGCGCGACGATTGCCTTCTTCTACTATATCGGCACCGAACGGCCCGAGAAATACCTGTCGGAAGACCATTATTTCTATGCCGCCACCCATACCGCATGGGGTGTGGAGAACCGCCAGGAACTGGAGCGGTGGAAGGAGACGCTGGAGGCCCGGGGCATCGCCGTCTCGCCCTATACCCAGCATGAGGGCATCGAGTCGATCTATTTCCTGGATCCCAACGGTTATCCGCTGGAAGTGACATTGCGGCTGCGCGATGTGGAGCGGATCGACGGGCAGGATGCCGAGCTGACACTGCGTGCCGCCATCGACCTTGAGGATGCGGCCCGCGCCTCCGGCACGCGGATGACCGATATCGATGCGGTGTGGCGGCGCAAGGCCGCGCTGGTCGACGCCTGGCTGGAGGACGCGTGATGCCCCGTCTTTATGTGGTGGATGTGCCCGAATTCAGGCCGCTGGTCGAGACATCGCGCGGCCGCGACGGTTATCGCGTCTCCGACACCCGCAAGGGGTACTGGCTGATCGAGACCGACGGTCCGATGACCTTCGAACGCAAGACCCTGGGAATGAAGCCGGCCCTCTGGTACGGGATGTTCACCGGCGGGCTCGATGGCGAGGTCGCCGACTGGGGGCGCGACACCGTGACCGTCATCGGTACCAACCGTCCGCTCTGATGTCCGGTCGCCTGCCTGCCTCTCCCCTTGACCGGCGGCGATCTGGTCAGACTGGTGCGCCCGGCGTCCTCCCGGCCGGGCGCATCCTTGTTCCCGCCTCGATCCGGGTCCGGCGTGGCCTCATCGCCGGGCGAGGGTCACGCCTCGCCGCGATCGGCCGCCATGAGTAGGGCGAGTTGCTCGACATCCTCCCGCAGTGCCGCAAGTGCCGCCTTCGGGTCCGCGATCTGGCTTCGTCCGGCGCGTGGCGAGATGACGGCCTGCACGGCCATGTCGGCGATCTGGCGCGCGACCGCAGGAATATCGGCGCCGCGGCCCGGCGTATACCAATGCACCGTCCAGTTGACCATGCCGATGATGGCGAGGGCGGCCACACGCTGATCCTGTGCCCTGAACACGCCCTGTTCCATGCCGTCGCGCAGTATGGCGCGGTATTCGGCCAGCACCCGCCGCTTGGCCTCGATATGCCGCTCGGCCATCTCGGGCGGCAATATGGCCTCGGTGACATCGATCATCCGCATCCTGAGCGGGTGCGAGAGGATGCCGCGCACCCGCATATCGACAAAGCTGCGCAGGCGGTCGACCGGATCTTCGGGCGCGGTCTTGCGCCATGCGGCGCTTGCCGCCAGCGGCGCGGCTGTCGCCTCGACCACGATGGCTTCGAGCAGCGCTTCCTTGTTGCGGAAATAATAGTAGATCGCGGCCCGGGTCAGACCGACGGCGTCGGCGACATCGGTCAATGTGGTGCCATCGAAGCCCTTGCGGGCGAACAGGATGCAGGCCTGTTCCATGATCTGCTTTTCGATCAGTCCCTTGCGCATGTCGCGGGGACTGTCGGCTGCCTCCGTTTCCTGTAACGCCGGCATTCCGATCGTCCCGACCTTCGCCGATCTGGCCATGCGCCTCGCTCTCCTTTGCCGATCACTGCCTCTTTCCTATCACGCCGGGCCGTATATGCGCATCGCATTCCGGCGGCATCGTCAAAAATTATACGATATCGTTGATTATTTGACGCATGTGAATGTAGCCTCGATGCGATCCACAACCGCCGCGATCATCGCCACACGAACCCAGAGGATCACCGATGACCCCAAGAATCCACCGGATCGGGCAGATCGTGCCCAGTTCCAACACCACCATGGAAACCGAGATCCCCGCCTTTCTGAACGGTTGGGCACAGGCCCGTGAGGATGTCGGCTTCACCTTCCACGCCTCGCGCATGCGCATGAAGCATGTGGCGATGGACGAACTGGCGGCGATGGATGCCGACAGCCGGCGCTGTGCCGCCGAGCTGTCGGATGCCCCGATCGATGTCGCGGGCTATGCCTGCTTGGTCGCGATCATGGCGATGGGGCAGGGCTATCACCGCCGTTCGGAAGCGGCGCTCGGTGCCATTGCGGCGGAGAATGGCCGGCCGTTTCCGGTCGTCACCTCTGCCGGCGCCCTCTGTGCGGAACTGGCGCAGATGGGGTACCGGCGCGTGTCGCTGCTGATGCCCTATGCCGACGGGCTGGCGAAGATCGTCGCCGACTATGTCGCGGCCGAGGGGATCGAGGTCATCGACTACCGGAATTTCGGCGTGACCGACAATCAGGAGGTGGGCCGCATTCCGGGCGACCGCCTGCTTACCGCCCTCGATGACCTCGAAACCGACGGTGCCGACTGCGTCGTCATGTCGGCCTGTGTCCAGATGCCGAGTTTCGGCGTGCTGGCGGCGGCCGGCCGCAAGCTGGGCAAGCCTGTCACCTCCACCGCCGAATGCACGGCACGGACCATGTTGCGGCGTCTGGGCTATGAACCCGGCACGCTGACGGCCGGACTGATGACAGCCTGAGGGGGGCGAGCCCCGGTCACCAGACCGGCCGGTTCAGCCGGGCACGGCAGGGATGTCGAGACGCAGATCCGGCTCGGCATGGATGAACGTCATCTGGAGGGTGGCAGAAATCTCGCGATCTGCCATGGCAGGGTCAGCGGCGAGGCGATCCAGGTCGGCGGTTGCGGCATCGGCCAGCGCGAGGTCCCGGTTGGACAGGCCGTCGCGGAGGGCGAGCAGGCCATGTGCCGGCACGGTGAAGCGCAGCGTCGTCATCTTGTTCGAGTACTGATGATGATCGTCCACCCAGCCGCCGGCCGCTGCGATTGCATCGGCAGCCCCGTCGGTGGCGCCGTGGCGGTCCCGACGGGTCATCAGCATCAGGCGCAGGAACAGCGGTCGGCGAGCCACCGGAAGACCTCCATGCCTTTGGATGCCTGATCATACACCGCCGGCATGGTGTGGAACATGGTGGAACATATCTGTCACTTCGCGGCGGTGCCTTGGGCCGGCAGCGACAGCAGGTCGCTCAGCCGGGCACGATAGAATGCGCGGGCCTCGACGGCGTCATCCGGATCGGGCAGGTCCGGCTTGGCGCTGAGCGTGTTGCCGCCGAACAGGAAGCTGAAATCGGTGCCGCCGAGTTGGGCATTGCCGTGGCAACCCATGCAGCCGCCCATCTGATAGGTCTTGAAGCTGTTCCCCTCCGGCAGGTACACATTCTGGAAGTTCGGCTGGTTGCCGCCTTTGGGATAGTCGGTCGGTGCATTGTCGTCGGCGATGCGGCCGCTGAACTGCTGAAGGGTGTAGTCGGTCTCGACCACGATGTTGGCCTGGTAATAGCTGCCGCGCTGGCGGGTGCTGTTGAAGGTGGTGACGATGTCGGATTTGTTGAACGGCACGGCCTGAACGCTGATCAGCTTGTAGTTCAGCCAGGGCGAGGTGCTGAGGCCATTGCTGGTGTTGTAGTCCCGGATCTGGTTCTGGAAGATGGTGTTGATCTGCTGGATCTCGTAAGGGATCGGTTCATAGCGTTTGTTGACGCAGATATTGCCGCCGACCGGCGTGCCCTGAAAATCACCCGCCGCCGGAATCTCGTGGTAGAACAGGCGACTGCCGGTGTTGTTACAATAGACGTTGAAGTTCGGCACCACGATCGGGTTATTGGCCCGATCCTGATAGTACAGATACGGTGTGGTCGGTGTGGCGCCGACCGGCTGCTGCACCATGGCACCCGCGGCATTCTCGATCGGCGTGCCGTCGGGTTGCACGATGTTGTCGGCCTGCTCGAAGGTCGCGAAAATGAAGTAGGGGGCCGAGGGGGTTTTCTGGATGATGTGCAGCGCCGCCAGGGCCCATTCCGCCTGCCAATAGCAGGGCACGCCCGCGGCGTCGGCTTCGTAATAGCGGACCGTGTTGGTGTGATAGCGGCTGGCATCCTCGCCTGGCGCCAGCATGCGCCATGCCGACTTCACTTCGATGGTGCCGGCGGGCAGGGTGACGACACTGCCCGGATCGGCCGGAATGCCGGCGGAGATACCGGCCTCCCAGGCGTCGATGCGGGCCTGCAGCGGGGTATTCGTGCCGGCGTACCAAAGCTTCTGATCGACAACGTAATTGTATTCGGCGCTGTTGGCCTTGGCCAGATAGCGGAATTGCGGCGGCGCGGAGTTGGAGACCGATGGTGCCACGTTGTTCAGCACACCGGCATACATGTTGGTCAGGCCGATCTCGCTGGTTTCGTCCAGGTTGATCCAGGGCGCCTGTGCCACCGCCGGCTGGCCGGGGCAGGCACCGACCTGGCCGCCATTGGGATAGATCGCCGGCGAATAGACATAGACCGGCGGTGCGCTGTAGCCATGCGGATCGCCCTGCGTGCCGCTGTTGTAACCATGTGGCGGATCGGATGGCGAATTGCTGCCGGGGAAGATTTCCACCTTGTGGCGGAATGTCTCCCAGACCAGCGGACCGGAACCGGGGCTGCCGAACACCGCCTGCGGATCGGGCTGATCACGAACCACCTGGCCGTTCCGTCGCAGCGCCGGCCAGTTCAGGGCGATGAATTCCTGCCAGGCGAAGGCGCTGGCATCCACCAGCCCGGCACTGCCGGCACCGCCCGGTATATCCGTGGGCGGCGTGGGCGATACGCTCAGGTTCAGGCCCTGGAACAGGGCCTGCCGGCTGGCCTCGTCGGGCGGCGCGTCCGCGGCCAGCGCCGGTGCCAGCATGGTTGCAACAACGATCAGGGGCATGGCGCCCGTCCGCAACGGATGGCGTTTCATCGCGCATCTCCTTAAGGGGCCTATTCTGGGACAATCCTCGGTCACAATTACATCACGGGTGTACAGGATGTTCATCTAAAAGTTGATAATTTTGCCATCAGCATTTCGCTGACGCGTGTGCTATTCCGACCGGGCATCGACCGGATCAGGGGCGTATGATGTGAGGGAGGCAGGCGGCGCACGTGCGGCGCAGACATGGCAGTGCAGGACAATATGACCGGACTTGAACCGATACGCGGCTGGATCATTGACGCCGGGCTCGCGGGGCTGGACGAGCAGGGGCTGCTGTCGGGCGTCGGCGCGCGGCTGGCTGCGGCGGGCCTGCCGCTTGCCGGCATCACCCTTGTCTCCGATACGCTGCATCCCATTCTGGAAGGCCATGCCTTCCTGTGGCGGCACGACGAGCCCGACATGGCGCCGATCGCCTATGGTCGCGATTATGATGTCGCCGGCTGGGAAGCCAGCCCTTTCAGCCATCTGGATCGCAGCGGCAACCGGGTTCTGTTGCGGCGCCTGACACCGGCGACAGATACGGAGTTCAATTATCTGGCCGGGCTGCGCGCTGAAGGGCATACCGGCTATCTGGCGGTGATCGAACGCTTCGGCGGCACCGGCCTGGACGGGATCGGTGTGGGCGGTATGGATTGCGTCTACATATCGTGGACGACGCGCGCAGATGGCGGTTTCGACGATCGCCACGTTGCTGCCATCCTGTCGTTGACCCCGTCTCTGGCGCTGGCGATCCGCAGCGCATCACTGGCTGGCATCGGCCATACGATCGCCCGAACCTATCTGGGCCGCGATGCCGGCGCGCAGGTGATGGCCGGGCGGATCATGCGCGGTGTGGCCGATCGGATGGATGCGGTGCTGTGGTTCAGCGATCTGCGCGACTGGACGCGGATCAGTGGCGCCATGCCGCCGGATCAGGTGATCCCGTTCCTGAACGACCATGTCGAGCCGGTGGTGCCGCGATCCACGCCCAGGGCGGCGACGTGCTGAAGTTCATGGGCGACGGCATCCTGGCGCTGTTCGCGGCCGGAGACCGCCCGTCCGCCGCCATCCGGGCATTGACTGCCGCGGCTGAGGCATCTGATGGCCTGCAGGGAGTGGCGGCGCGCCGTGGCGCCGAAGGGCTGCCCTCCACCGGGCTCTATCTGGCTCTGCATGCGGGCCCGGTGTTCTATGGCAATATCGGTGGCCCCGACCGGCTGGACTTCACCGCCGTCGGCCCAGCCGTGAACGAGGTTGCCCGCATCGCCGCCATGTGTCGGTCGGTCGACCGGCCATTGCTGCTGTCGGAGGCCTTCGTCGAGGCTTTGGACCGCGACCGCCATCCTGTCGCCTCCGTCGGCCGTTTCGCGCTGCGCGGCGTCGATGGCGCCCAGCATCTGTATACCCCCGACACCCGCTGACGCCCCCCGTTCTTCTGTGATGTCCACCATGAAGGGAGGACCGGGGCAGGCCATCCAACCCTCGCGGCTATTGCCACGACAGCGATGGCAGTATCATCTTTATTCACAAGGGTACGTGTTGCAATTGCCCGGCATCCCCGTATATATGATGCTCGTGTGTGGATTATGCCGTGAAACAACACTGATCACGGCGAATTGCCCCTTCACCATCGCCGCCGTCCCCATGGCCGGCTGATTGGTGGTGAGCAGGAGTTCGGGTCATGAGCTTGAGTGTCATTTCCGCCAACCGTCTGACCGATGGTGTTGCCGTCTGGCTGAACGAAGCCGGCGACTGGGTGGAACGGGTCGATGGTGCCGCCGTATTCGACGATGCGGCGCTCGACGCTGCGCGTCGGCAGGCGGCTGAGGGCGAAAAGCGCCAGATTGTCGTGGCGGTGGCCGAGGCACCGGTGCGCCTGGACGACCAGACCCGCACGCCACTGACCCGCCGCGAGCATATCCGCACGCTGGGGCCGAGCGTGCGCAGCGACCTTGGCAAGCAGAGCGGCGACCGCCCCGAACCGCCGGTGCCGCCGGTTTCGGCGGCGCCGCATCCGCGCCGCCGGGCCAATGCCGGCATCTATAATTATGACATCGAGGACCGCGACTTCCTGAAGGATCGCGCGGCCGTGTTCCGCCGGCAGGTGGAACGGCGGATCGCCGGCGAACTGACGGAAGAGGAATTCAAGATCTTCCGCCTGATGAACGGACTCTATCTTCAGCTCCATGGCTATATGCTGCGGGTGGCGGTGCCTTACGGCGTGTTGAGTTCCGACCAGATGCGGCAGCTCGCCTATGTGGCGCGGGTCTATGACAAAGGCTATGGCCATTTCACCACGCGCCAGAACATTCAGTTCAACTGGCCGAAACTGGTCGACACGCCGGATATTCTGGAGGTGCTGGCCGATGCCGATATCCACGCCATCCAGACCAGCGGCAACTGCATCCGCAACGTGACCACCGACCAGTTCGCGGGTGCCGCCGACGACGAGGTGGTCGACCCCCGGGTCTATGCCGAAATCCTGCGCCAGTGGTCGACCGACCATCCGGAATTCACCTTCCTGCCGCGCAAGTTCAAGATCGCGATCACCGGCAGCCCGAATGATCGCGCCGCCGTGCGCCTGCATGACATCGGCGTTCTGGCTCGGCGCAACGAGGCGGGCGAGGTCGGCTTCGAGATCCATGCCGGCGGCGGCCTCGGCCGCACGCCGATTGTGGCGACCAAGGTCCGCGACTGGCTGGCGGTGCCGGATTTCCTGCGCTATATGGAAGCGATCCTGCGGGTCTATAACGCCTTGGGCCGCCGGGATAATCTCTACAAGGCCCGGATCAAGATCCTGGTCCGCGAGACCAGGCCCGAGCGTTTCATCGCCATGGTGGAAGAGGAATTCGCCGCCATGGACCCGGATGCCTATCGTCTGGAGCCCGAGGTGGTCGAGGCGATCGCCCGGCGGTTCGTGGCACCCGACTTCCAGAGCCTGCCCGCGGTCTCCGACCGTTTCGAGGCGGCTCGCGCCGGTGATGCCGGCTTCGCCGCCTGGGTGCGCACCAACACCCATCCGCACAAGCAGCCGGGCTATGTCTCGGCCGTGCTGTCGCTGAAGCCGGTGGGTGGCATTCCGGGCGATGCCACCGATGCGCAGATGGATCTGGTGGCGGATCTGGCCGACCGCTATTCCTTTGGCGAAGTGCGGGTGGCCCATGAACAGAATCTGGTTCTGCCCCATGTCCGCCTGGATGACCTGTATGCGCTGTGGCAGTCGCTGGCCGGCAGCGGGTTGGAGACGGCCAATATCGGTCTGGTGAGCGACATCATCGCCTGCCCGGGCATGGATTACTGCGCGCTGGCCACGGCACGGTCCATCCCCGTGGCCCAGCGGATCGCCGAACGCTTCGCCGATATGGACCGGCAGCATGACATCGGCAAAGTGACGCTGAACATCTCGGGCTGCATCAATGCCTGCGGTCATCATCACATCGGCAATATCGGCATTCTGGGGCTGGACCGCGCCGGCGTGGAGGCCTATCAGATCACGCTGGGCGGTGCGGCCGACGACCATGCGGCGGTCGGCACCATCATCGGGCCGTCGGTGTCTTATGAAGACGTGGTCGATGCGGTGGAAACCATTCTGAACGTCTATGTCGCCCGCCGCGACCCCGGCGAGGCCTTTGTCGACACCTATCGCCGTCTTGGCATCGCACCGTTCAAGGAGGCGCTCTATGCCCCTGGTAAATGACAAGGGCCTGCCGATCGTCGACGTCTGGCAGACGGTCGGGGCCGGCGAGGTGGTGACCGGGACGTCGACGATTCTGCCGCTGGCGCGGTTCGTGGCCGCGCGCGGTCCGGCGCCGGAGCTTGCCGGCGACGAGCAGGCACGGGGGGTGTCACTGGCATCGAGCGACCGGCTGGACGCCCTGGTTCCGCATCTGGCGATGCTCGATCTGGTGGCCATCGATTTCCCCAAATTCCGCGATGGTCGCGGTTTCACGATCGCCCGCAGCCTGCGTGAGCACAGGGGCTTCGACGGCGAGATCAGGGCGACGGGCCATGTGTTGCCCGATCAGTTCTCGATGCTGCTGGAATGCGGCTTCACCACGGTGCAGGCACCTGATGACCGGCCGGTCGCGCGCTGGTCCGAGATCCTGGAGATCCAACCACACGGCGCCGCCCCGGCACGCCCGGTTCAGCTGTTCCGGCGGCTGGTGCCACGCGCGGCCGAAGGCTGACGCGGCCGGCGAGGTCGCGGTTGCTCCCTTTGACACACAGGCATGTTGCAGCGCGGATGATTGGGCTATCATCCGCGCTGTCTGCGTCCAACTCCGGTGTGTCCCTGTCCATGACGTCACGATTCATCTGCCATAAGCTTCAGGCCTGCCCCTCCGCCGTCTTCAACGGCCTCGCCCACATTGGCGGGGCGTCATGACGGCTCTGGCGGGCTATTGGCAGGTCGACGGCAACACCGATGGTGATGATGCCTGCCATCGCATGCTTTCCGCCCAGGCGATGTATGCGCCGGGCGTGGCGGACAGCGACTGGGGCGACGATCAGGCGACATTGGGCATCCGTCTGAACCGGCTGTTGTCGGAAGACGCCCACGACCGTCAGCCGCTGGAGGGCGCCGGCGGGCGGTTCACCCTGATTGCCGATCTGCGGCTGGACAATCGCGAAGATCTGGCCCGGGCGCTGGACATCACCGCCGACCGTCTGCGGGTGCTGTCCGATGCGGATGTGCTGCTTGCGGCGTTCGAGCGCTGGGATGTGGAGTGCGTGCACCGGCTGCGCGGCGCCTTCGCGATCGTGGTCTGGGATGCGGTGAACCGGCGGCTGGTGCTGGCGCGTGATCCTCTGGGGCAGCGCCCGCTGCATTATCATCGCGGCCGCCGCAATGGCCGCGGCTTCTTTGCCGTCGCCAGCATGCCGAAAGGGCTTCTGGCCCTGCCTGATATGGTGCAGGCACCCGACATGACCCGTATGACCGGGTTCGTGGCCCTGTTGCCCGAAAACGGCACCGCGTCGTTCTTCGAGGGCGTCGAGCGGGTCGAGTGCGGCCATGTGGTGGTGGTGACGGCCGATGGTCTTACGGCGCGGCGATACTGGAATCCGGCACCGGAGATGTTGAAGCTGCCGAGCCATGAGGCCTATGCCGAAGGCCTGCGCCATCATCTGGACCGGGCGACCGCGGCATGCCTGAGGGGTGCTGGTGGCAGCGTGACCTCACATCTGAGCTCCGGCTTCGACAGCGCCGCGGTGACCGCGACGGCGGCGCGGCAGATGGCGGCGCGCAATGGCCGGGTCACGGCATACACCTCGGTGCCAAGACCCGGCTTTCAAGGCAAGGTGGCGCGCGGTCGGTATGCCGATGAGGGGCCGTTGGCTGCAAGCGTCGCGGCGCTTTATCCCAACATCAATCATGTTCTGGTTCCCTCCATCGGAACCTCGCCGCTTAAGCGGATCGATTTCGGCTTCCAGTTCTGTGACCGGCCCATCCTGAACCCCTGCAATCACGTCTGGATGAACCGGATCAACGATCTGGCCCAGGCTGCGGGCGATCGGATCCTTCTGTCGGGCCAGATGGGCAATATGGGGCTCAGCTATAATGGCGACACGCTGTATCAGGAACTGCTGTCGCAGCGCCGCTACCTCACCCTGTTCCGTGAGATGCGCGCGAGTGTCCGCCGTGGGCGCTGGCGCTGGCGCGGCGCACTGTTTAATACCATTGGCCCGATGATGCCGCGATCGGCTTGGCAAGGTCTGCGTCGTCTCGCGCGGCAGGAGGTCGCGCTCGATCATGTGACGCTGATCAATCCGGCCAGAATCGGGATGGCCGAGGAGATGGCACGCGGCGCGGATTTCGATCTGGGATACCGTCCGTGGACGGATGGTGTCGCCATGCGGATGATGGTCTTGCGGCGCGTGGACGGGGGCAATTTCTACAAAGGTGTTCTGGCCGCCTGGGGGCTGGACAGTCGCGACCCGACCAGTGATGTCGATCTGCTGGAGTATTGTCTTTCGGTGCCGACGGAACAGTTCCAGCGCAATGGCGTGGCGCGCCGGCTGGCACGGACGGCGCTGGCCGATCGCCTGCCGGCGCCGCTGCTGGACGAAGACCGCCGCGGCTACCAGGCGGCAGACTGGTACGAGGCGGTGAAAGCGGATGCAGGCGGCATCGCCGACATGGCCGAGGCGATCAAGCGAACCCCGCTTGCCCGCGAGGTGTTGGATGTCGACCGTCTGGACCGGCTGGTGGCGGCACTGCCCACCACGGATCTGGCCACGGCCAGGGGCGCGGTTGAAAGCTATCGCCTCAGCCTGCTGCGTGGCGCCGCCGTGGGAGATTTCGTCCGGCGCGCATCGCGGGTGAACTGACCGCGCACAGCCGGCTGATCCTCCCCCTTGCCTGCCCATGGCCGTCAGCGGGTAGCCGTCTGAGCGCCAAGGGGCGGCGTGACTTCGTGCGCAGCCACGTCTATGATATTGATCCATATCAAGGATCAGGTGTGGCAGATCGTCCATGCTTCTTTCTTGTCCCGGAGCCATGGCCATCCGGCCATGACGGGTTCCGGTGGCCTTGGTTGGAGGACAGATCAACATGATCGCAATGCCGTTCCAGACCACGGACATGCCACAGGCGACGAAGCTGATGCCGCCCGTGTCTTTCGATACTCTGCTCGGTGTGAATCGTGCGGCGTTTGAAAGCTGGATGGTCATGAACCGCGCGTTGGCGTCGGCCGCTGGCCGTATGGTTCACGAGTATGGTGCCTTCGTGGCGCGCCGACTGGCCGATGACGTGGACTGCCAGAAGCAACTGGTGGCATGCCGCACACCGAGTGATGTGGTGGATCTGACCGGACGCAGTGCCCAGGCCGCCGTGCGCGACTATATGGACGAGGCCACGCGCCTGTCGGTGATTGCCGCCGAGATGGTGCAGGCGATCGCCCGGCCTGTCGGCATGGCGGCAGCGGTTGTGACCGATCCTGAACCGGAGGCGCCGGCCCCGGCTGCATGATCGCCGCCATACCCACCACATGACGAGCTTGATGCAGGGCGCCGGATACCGATCCGGCGCCTGTTTTGTCACGATCGGTCGTCGATTGGCGTGGCAGGGGACAAGTTATGTCCTGCAGAGGCGAGCGGCCGGTGCTATAATCCAAGGCGAAAGCGGCCTGTCCCTGCCGGTCGGGCGGGGCAGGCGGCGGTCGCATCAAAGGGGCCGGGTCGGGCTGCCGGGGTCCTTCAAGCGGCCCCGGATGGTGGACGGGGGCCAAACGAGCGTTTGCTTTTCGGGCCGATGGTTTGCATTTGCCATGGATCGCGCCAGATCGTGATCCTTGGTACATGCCAACCGGCGGTCGATTGGCAGCGCTGCGCCCTGGCCGCCGCCGCATCCGACAGCCCCGAACACGCCCGCTCGTGTTCAACGACTTATACAAGGCCTACGACGTCAACACGGCCCTTGAGACCTGAGGACATCATGTACGGTTACACCGCTCCCATCCGCGACATGCGCTTCGTGATGCGCGAGATCGTCGACATCGAAGGTCTGTCGCAGCTTCCCGGCTGTGATGCCGCGACACCCGACACCGTGGATGCGATCCTGGAAGAAGCGGGGAAGCTGGCGGGTGGCGTGATCGCTCCGCTGAACCGCACCGGTGATCAGACCGGATCGACGATCGAGAACGGCGTGGTCCGCACGCCGGAAGGCTGGCGCGACGCCTATCGACAGTTCGTCGATGGCGGCTGGAATTCCGTGCCGTTCGAGCCGGAATTCGGCGGCCAGGGGCTGCCGATGGCGGTGGCGTCGGCCTGCGCGGAGATGTGGAATTCGGCCAACATGGCGTGGGGGCTGTGCCCGCTGCTGACCATTGGTGCCGTCGAGGCGCTGACCGCGCATGGTTCCGACGCGCAGAAGCAGACCTATCTTGAGAAGCTGATCTCGGGCGACTGGACCGGTACGATGTGCCTGACCGAGCCGCAGGCCGGCTCTGATCTGGCGCTGCTGCGGTCCAAGGCGGTCAGGCGTGATGACGGCAGCTATGCCATCACCGGCACCAAGATCTTCATCACCTATGGTGAGCACGACCTGACCGACAACATCATCCATCTGGTGCTGGCGCGCACGCCGGATGCCCCGGCGGGTGTGAAGGGCATCTCGCTGTTCATCGTGCCCAAATTCCTGGTCAACGCCGATGGCAGCCTTGGACAGCGCAATGATCTGCGCTGCGCCAGCCTTGAGCACAAGCTGGGCATCCATGGCAGCCCGACCGCGGTGATGCAGTTCGGCGACAATGACGGCGCCACCGGCTTTCTGATCGGCGAGGAAAACCGCGGCCTGCAATACATGTTCACGATGATGAACAATGCCCGCCTGAATGTGGGTATCCAGGGCTATGCGATTGCCGAGCGTGCCTATCAGCAGGCCCTGGCCTATGCCCAGGACCGCCGCCAGGGCCGCGCGCCCGGCGAGGAGGGCGCCGCGCCCCTGATCCATCACCCGGATGTGCGCCGCAATCTGATGCTGATGAAGTCGCAGACCGAGGCGATGCGGGCGCTGGGCCTGTACACGGCCGCGATGATCGACCGGTCGCGCCATGCCCCTGAGGCGGAAGATCGCCGGATCGCCCAGCGTCGCGTCGAGGTGCTGATCCCGATCGTGAAGGGCTGGTCGACCGATCTTGGCTTCGAGCTCGCCTCGACCGGCGTTCAGATCCATGGCGGCATGGGCTATATCGAGGAGACCGGCGCCGCACAGCACATGCGCGATGCCCGGATCTGCCTGATCTATGAAGGCACCAACGGCATTCAGGCCATGGATCTTGTCGGCCGCAAGCTGTCGATGGATCAGGGCACCTCGATCAAGGCGCTGGTGGCCGAGATCAAGGCCGTGGCCGAAACTATGGGGGCCGCACGTGGCGACGATGCCCAGGTGATCGCGGCGGCGCTGGCCGAGGCGGCGGCGGCCGCCGATGACGCCACCGACTGGCTGATCGCGCAGTCGGGCAACGATGCCCAGGCGGTGCTGTCGGGCGCCACCGCCTATCTGCGGCTGATGGGCACGGTGTGTGGTGGCTGGATGCTGGCATTGTCGGCGGGTGCTGCCCTGCGCGGGCTGGAAGAGGGTGCCGATGACGCGTCCTTCCTTGAGGCCAAACTGGTCACCGCCCGCTTCTATGCCGAGCAGGTGCTGCCGCAGGCGGCCGGCCTCGGCCGGTCGGTCAAGGCTGGTTCGGCCAGCATGATGGCGCTGAGCCCCGAACAGTTCGCGGCCTGATCATCCGGGCGGACGGCAAGACGGACCAGATCTGAACGGCGATCGGACATCGGACAGTGGCGGCCCCCGGCATGGGGGCCGCCCTGATCTGATCGGTCAGGATTGCTGACATGT
Source organism: Tistrella bauzanensis (assembly GCF_014636235.1). NCBI lineage: Bacteria > Pseudomonadati > Pseudomonadota > Alphaproteobacteria > Geminicoccales > Geminicoccaceae > Tistrella > Tistrella bauzanensis. The sequence goes on along the minus strand of NZ_BMDZ01000043.1, from coordinate 26,460 downwards.
TGACGCAGGCCCCCTTCAGGGCGGAGGCTTGCACCACCGGACCAGATGGCGGCCATTGTCAACGAGCCGCTCGCTCCGGAAGCCAGTCGGCAGGACCACGCACCCGCAGAGGCGCGGATCCGCCGGCAAGGCATGGCCGCAGGGCCTGCCGATCGTATTCGCAAGAGGGGGAGGTGATGCTAGGAAAGGCAAAATCATGGATCGTGCCGCCGGGATTGTCTATCCCCTCGACACCCGCCCGGAGCCGGGACACAGTCTAGAAGTCGCACCAGGCATCTATTGGGTCCGGATGCCGCTGCCATTTGCGCTCAACCACATCAATCTGTGGCTGGTGGATGAAGGCGAGGACGGCTGGGCCGTCGTCGATACCGGCATCAACACCCGCATGACCACCGATATGTGGGAACAGGTCTTCGAGGCCACGCTTCAGGGACGTCCGGTCACCCGGGTCGTGGTCACCCATTTCCATCCCGACCATATGGGACTTGCCGGCTGGATGGTGCGCCGCTGGCCCGGTGCGCGGTTCCATGCCTCGCTTGGCGAATGGCTGATGGCGCGGTCGGTCTGGTACGAGGTCGCCTCGGGCAACCACGACGCCAGGCTTGCCTATTATCAGAAAGCGGGTCTGACGCCTGACGAGATCGAGGGCATTCACGGCCGCACCAGCGGCTATCGCAAGGGTGTGTCTGAACTGCCGCAGAGCTTCACCCGCATGTCGCGTGACACGCCATTGCGCATGGCCGGCGATGACTGGCAGCTGCTGATCGGCCGGGGCCATGCGGTCGAGCATGTGTCGCTGTATTCGCCGGCGCGCCGGGTGCTGATTTCAGGCGATCAGGTTCTGCCGCGGATCAGCCCCAATATTGCGGTCTGGCCGGCCGAACCCGATGGCGATCCGCTGGCCATGTTCCTGGCCGACATGCCGCAATTCCTGGAGCTTCCCGAAGACACGCTGGTTCTGCCATCGCATGACGCGCCGTTCCATGGCCTGCATTTCCGGGTGAACGCCCTGGCGGCCCATCACCGCGACCGGCTGGATGCCATCCTGACCGCCTGCGGTGAGCGACCGATGACGGTACGCGACACCTTCCCGCTGCTGTTCGGCAACCGGACTCTGGATGCACAGCAACTGGTCTTCGCCACCGGCGAGGCGCTGGCCCATATCAACAACCTGGTTCACCAGGGGTTGATCCGTCGTGAGATCGGGACGGACGGTATCTGGCGGTTCGTGCGGCGCTGATCGGGCGGCGCCGGCACGCGCTTCCGCGCCGCGCCGGCGCCCGAAGATCATGATCATTGATACGTTCGACGACATGGAAATTTTCTACCCGTGGGTAAACGGGATTGACGCGGCTGCGACAGTTTCCTAGCCTGAAGACACGGGAGCGGTTCCGAAAATAACAAAGACCGCCCCGTGAGGGAGGGAGACATTACCGGTGAACGACTGCACGCGACGACATGCCGAGAGGCATGCCGCAGGGGCGGGTGAGGTGCGTCCGGCGCATCCGTCCGGCTGCCGGTGCCGATCATGACCGCTGTCCTGGAGGTTGAGGGCATCGGATTGAAATTCGGCGGCGTGGCTGCCCTGACCGATGTATCGCTGACCGTCGAAGAAGGCTCGATCACGACGGTGATCGGCCCGAACGGCGCGGGCAAGACCTCGCTGTTCAACGCGATATCGGGGTTCTACAAGCCCGATAGCGGGCGCGTGCGGTATCGTGGCCGCGACATCAGCCGGCTGAAGCCGCCGGCCCGCGCGGCGCTGGGCCTGGCTCGCACCTTCCAGAATATCGCCTTGTTCCGCGGCATGACCGTGCTCGACAACATCAAACTCGGCGCACATGTGCATCTGAAGACCGGGCTGGTGGACGCGCTGATCTATCGCGGCCGCGCCCGCGCCGAGGAAGCACGGCTGCGGCGCGAGGTCGAGGAGCGGATCATCGATTTCCTGGAAATCGACCATATCCGCGGTCTGCCGGTCGGCGCCCTGCCATACGGCCTTCAGAAGCGGGTGGAACTGGCGCGTGCCCTGGCGATGCGGCCATCGGTGCTGATGCTGGACGAACCGGTGGCCGGCATGAACCGCGAGGAACGCGAGGACATGGCCCGCTTCATCCTGGACGTGAAGGATGAATGGGGCGTCACCGTGCTGATGGTCGAACACGATATGAGCCTGGTGATGGATATCTCCGATCATGTCGTGGTGCTGAATTTCGGCCGGCAGATCGCGGCAGGGCGCCCCGCCGATGTCCAGGGCGATCCTGAGGTGATCCGTGCCTATCTGGGCGCCGGCGATGTCGGCCAGATGCGGGAACGATTGATGGCGGGACAGGAAGCCGCCTGATCCGGCGGCGACCCGGCGACCATCGCCATTGGCACAGTGGCGGATTTCCATGCGCGAGAGGGGAGGCGGCCGTTGGATTGGCTGTTCTTCGGGGAGGTCAGCCTTGCAGGGCTGGCGACCGGCGGGCTGTATGCGCTGATCGCGCTCGGGTTCGTGATCATCTACAAGGCGACGCGGGTCATCAACTTCGCCGTGGGCGAAATGATGATGATCTCGGCCTATCTGTTCCTGACCTTCGCCGGCCTGCTGGACTGGCCATGGTATGTGTCGCTGCCGCTGGCGGTGATCGGCGGCTCGCTGCTGGGCGGGGTGATCGAGCGGGTGGCGATCCGACCCATGCTGGGTGAGAACCCGATTTCGGTGGTGATGGTCACGATCGGCATCGCCAGTGTGCTGATCGGGCTGGCCGAGATGCTGTGGACCGCCGATCCGCAATTGCTACCCGATTTCCTGCCCGGCGAACCGCTGTTCATCGGCGAGATGTATGTGGCGCCCAAATCGGCCTGGGCCTTTATCATCGCCGCCTGCGTGATCGCCATCTATCTGCTGTATTTCCGCTTCTCGCGCGGGGGCGTGGCGCTCAGGGCCACGGCATCCGATCAGGCGGCGGCATATTCCATGGGCATCGCGGTGCCGAAGGTGTTCTCGGCGGCCTGGATCGCCGGGGCCTTCGCGGCAGCCATTTCAGGGATACTGGTCGCGGCCAGCGGCGGCCTCAGCCCGCAGATGGGCGTGGTCGGGCTGTCGATCCTGGTGATCGTGATCCTGGGCGGGCTGGACAGCATATTGGGGGCGCTGATCGGCGGGTTGTTCGTCGGCTGGTTCGAAACCATCGCCGGCACCTATCTGGGCGGCGAATACCGCCAGCTCGCCACCTTCTCGCTGCTGGCCCTGATCCTGATCGCGCGCCCCTATGGCCTGTTCGGCACCCGCGAGATCGAACGGCTGTAGAGGGTCGATGCCCTCGCGCCACGCCACCGGAGACATGACCCGCGATGCGTATCGGTGACGCCAAGACCAGCTATATCGCCGACGAGCAGATCCTGGACACGCCGGTACGCCGGGCGTGGTTCACGGCCCTGCTGGTTCTGATCGCGGCGTTCCCGTTGATCGGCAATGACTACACGATCTATCTGGCCTGTCTGGTCGCGATCAACGTGATCAGCGCCACCGGGCTGAACATCCTGACCGGCTTCACCGGCCAGATCTCGCTGGGGCAGGCCGCCTTCATGGGGCTTGGCGGCTATACCGTGGCGGTGCTTGCCAGCCGCTGGGGGGTGCCGTTCATCTTCACGCTGCCGCTGGCCGGGCTCGCATCGGCGGCCTTCGGCGTGCTGGTCGGCCTGCCATCGCTCAGGGTCAAGGGTCTGTATCTGGCGATCGCCACCCTGGCCGCCAGCGTCATCCTGCATTTCGTGTTCGCGCATTGGGATCCGGTCACCGGCGGCATCGGCGGCATCAGCATTCCGCCGGCATCGCTGTTCGGCTATGTGCTCGACCGCGACCGGGACATGTACTGGCTGATCATGGCGCTGGCGGTGCTGGCCTGCATGGGCGCACGCAACCTGTTCCGCACCCGGGTGGGGCGCGCCTTCATCGCCATCCGCGACCGCGACATCTCGGCCGAGGTGCTGGGCATCGATCTGCTGCGCTGGAAGCTCTATGCCTTCGCGCTCAGCTCGTTCTATGCCGGTGTCGCCGGCGGGCTGTTCGCCTATTTCTTCCGGGTGGTGACGCCTGAGAGCTTTCCGCTGACCATGTCGATCTTCTTTCTGGCGGCGATCATCGTCGGTGGCATGGGCACGATCATGGGCGGCATTCTGGGCGCGATCTTCATGACCCTGGTGCCTGAGGCGCTGCGCTTCATCACCTCGGCAGTGACACCGTTCTATCCGCAGGCGCCGGTGGTGCTGTCGCCGATGCGCGAGGTGGTGTTCGGCCTGCTGATCGTGCTGTTCCTGATCTTCGAACCCCATGGGCTGGCCGAAATGTGGCGCCGGCTCAGACGGTTCTTCCATCTGTGGCCATTCCGGACCTGATGTCGGGACGGCGGACCACGGCAACGACATGCATGCACGACCGCCGGCACGAACCGGTGGCGCTTTGGGAGGAGACACATCATGAGCAGGATCATGAGCACGGTTCAGGGGGCCGCCTCGCGGCGTGACGTGCTGAAATATGGTGGGGCGGCGGCGGCGCTGGGCCTGGCGCTGAAGACCGGCTTCGGTCCCCGGATCGCGCTGGCGGCCGACGAGATCGTGATCGGCGGCTCGCTGCCGATGACCGGCGTGTTCGCCTTCGCCGGCATCGCCGGTCATCAGGGCCTGAACGATTATGTCGAATGGTTGAACGAGAATGGCGGCATCGACGGCCGCAAGGTCCGCTATGTCATGGAGGACACCGGCTATAAGGTCGATGTGTCGGTGGCGGCATTCAAGAAGATCACCGCCGCCCATAAGCCGCAATTCTATTTCGGCGACAGCACCGGCTTCGAGAAAGCGATCGCGTCGGAGCTGAACCAGCTTGGCAGCACGGTGATGTCGGGGGCGAGTTTCGCCTCGGAACTGGCCGATCCGCAGCGCTACCCCTATCATTTCATTGCCGGCCCCAGTTATGCCGAGCAGGTCGGCATCCTGCTGGAATATATCAAGGCCGAGGCGAGCGGTGGTGCGGCACCCAAGGTCGCGCTGGTCTATAGCGACACCGAGTTCGGCCGCGATCCGATCGCGTCGGCCAAGGCGCGGATCAAGACGCTGGGGCTGGAACTGGTCGACGAGATCGTCACCAAGCCGGGCAGCGTGGACGTGTCGGCCGAGGTGTTGAAGCTGCGGCGGTCGCGGCCTGATTATGTGATCTTCCACGGTTATGTGCTGTCACCGATCAATGAATTCATCGTCCAGATGAAGCAGATGGGCCTGAAGACCAAGTTCATGGGCACCTATTACACCATGGACAAACTGCTGATCGATCAGGTCGGCGAGCCATCCGACGGCTTCATGGGGGTTATGCCTTACAACTATTATGACAGTGACGCCAACGGACCCAATCTGGATGCCATGCGCGCCTATACCAGGAAGGTCGCGCCGGACGTGACCTATCGGCCGGTACCCTATGTCGCGAGCTGGTTTACCGGCATGCTCTTCACCGAGATCGCCCGCCGCACGTTGGCTGCCGGCGGCGACATGTCGGCCAAGGCCATGAAGGCGGCATTGGAGAGCATCGAGGGCTGGGATACCGGCGGCATCATGGGCCTGCCGGTGTCGCTGAAGGGCCATTCGGTGCCGGTCGGCCGGATCTATCAGGTCAAGTTCTCGGAAAAGCGCTATGTCCCGGCCTCGGACTGGATCGCGTTGACCTGAGTGTCGCCATCATCCGCCGGTGGTCGTGATGCCTTGTCTGGGCGCCAGGACCGCCGGCCCCCGATCTGGAAGTCCGCCCGATGACCATTGCCGCATCCCGTTCAGATCCCGCAGGCAAGGCAGGGGATCACGCGCCGCCGCTGCTCGACATCGAGAATATCGAGGTCGTCTATAATCACACGGTCCAGGTGCTGCGCGGTCTGTCGATCCGGGTTGCACCCGGCGCGATCGTGGCCCTGCTTGGCGCCAACGGGGCCGGCAAGTCGACGACCCTCAAGACCGTGTCCGGCTTGATCCGGCTGGAGAATGGCGGGCTGACCGCCGGCCATATCCGGTTTCGTGGCCATGAGGCCTGGGGGCGGGCGCCCGACAGCCTGGTGCATGATGGCCTGTTCCATGTGATGGAGGGCCGGCGGGTGTTCGAGGATCTGACGGTCGAGGAGAACCTGACCGCCGCGACCTATGCCCGTAAAGGCGGCCGGCGCGCGTCCGGTGGCGATGCGGGCGATCCGATCGAGATGGTTTATGGCTATTTCCCGCGGCTGAAGGAACGCCGCAAGGGGCTGGCCGGCTATCTGTCGGGTGGCGAACAGCAGATGCTGGCCATTGGCCGCGCCCTGGTTGCTGATCCGCAACTGATCATGCTGGACGAGCCGTCGCTGGGTCTGGCGCCGATGGTGGTGGAGGAGATCTTCTCGATCGTGCTGCGGATCAACCGCGAGCGCGGGACGGCCGTGCTGCTGGTGGAGCAGAACGCCGCGATCGCGCTGGCGGTTGCCGATTACGCCTACATCATGGAAAGCGGCCGGGTGGTCATCGACGGTACGCCGGCCGAGCTTGCAGCCAACCAGGACGTCCAGGAATTCTATCTGGGCCATGGTGGCGAGGACGGTGCCGGCCGGTCGTTCCGGGACATCAAGCATTACAAGCGGCGCAAACGGTGGCTGTCATGACCGAACGGGAGCAGGCGCGCAAGCCGGAAACCATGGCGGTGCCGGTTCTGACCATGCCGCAGATGCTGCGCGAACATGCGCGCCACCGGCCGTCGGCACTGGCGATCCGCCAGAAGGATTTCGGCATCTGGCAGCCGATCACCTGGTCGGGCTATTTCGAGCGTGCCCGCGCCTTTGGCCTGGGGCTGGAGGCGCTGGGGGTGACGGCGGGCGGCCATGTCGGCGTGCTGTCGGAAAACCGCGCCGAATGGGTGATCGCCCAGATGGGTGCCGGCATCATTCATGCGGTCACGGTCGGGGTCTATCCGACCAGCCCGGCCAATGAGGTCGCCTACGTTCTGGCCCATGCCGATGTCGACGTGGTGGTGGTGGAAGACCAGGAACAGGCCGACAAGGTGCTGGACTGCCGGGCGGACCTGCCGCGGCTGCGCCGGATCGTGGTCGTCGATATGCGCGGGCTGAAGGCCTATGACCACCCCGACCTGATCCCGTTCGACGAGGTCGAGCGACTGGGTGCCGAACGCCACGCGGCCGAGCCCGAACGGGCCGACCGGCTGCTGGATGCCCAGACGCTGGATGACACGGCACTGATGATCTACACCTCGGGCTCGACCGGCAAGCCCAAGGGCGCGGTGATCACCTGGCGCAACATCGTTCACGTTGTGCCGGGGCTGATCGCGCGGCTGTCGCTGGACCGCGCGGCATCGAGCCTGAGCTATCTGCCGCTGTGTCATGTGGCGGAACAGGCGATGACCAATTTCGCGCCGGTCTATCTGGGCAGCCTGATTTCCTTTGGCGAAAGCCTGCGCACGGTGCAGTCGGATTTGCGGGAAGTGGCGCCAACCTTCTTCATGGGCGTGCCGCGGATCTGGGAAAAGCTGCATGCCGCCATCCATATCAAGATGGCCGAGACCGGGGGATGGCGCAAAGCGCTCTATGACCGCGCGCTTGCCGATGGCATGGCGTTGGCCTACAAGCCGCGCCGGCAGTGGACCTCGGCCGAACGGCTGCGGTTCCAGATCTGGTATCTGCTGGTCTATCGTGCCCTGCTGAATTTCATCGGGCTGCGGCGCACGCATATCGCCCTGACCGGTGCGGCACCGATTTCAACCGACATCCTGCGTTTCTTCCGGGCGATCGGCGTGCCGCTGGTCGAGGTTTATGGCCAGACCGAAACCGCCGGGGTGGCGCTGGGGCAGTTGCCCGAGGATCCGCGCCCCGGCACGGTCGGCACGGCGGTCGACGGGGTGGAGGTGAAGCTCGATCCGGCCACCAGTGAAATCCTGGTGCGCGGCGGATCGGTCTTTGCCGGCTATTACAAGAACGAGGCGGCGACCCGCGATACGATCCGCGATGGCTGGCTGCATACCGGCGATGTCGGCGAGGAGGTCGACGGCCACATCCGCATCGTCGACCGGATCAAGGACATCATGATCACCGCCGGCGGCAAGAACCTGTCGCCGACCGAGATCGAGAACGCGGTCAAATCCAGCCCCTATCTGAAGGAATGCGTGGTCATCGGCGATCGGCGTAAATTCGTCTCGGCGCTGATCCAGATCGATTACGACACGGTCGCGCGCTGGGCCGAGGAACAGGGCATCGCCTACACCACCTTCCGGTCGCTGGCCGAGAACCCGCGTGTGCGGGCGCTGGTGGAGCAGGAAGTGGCCCGCGCCAATGCCGGTCTGGCGCCGGTCTCGCATGTTCGCCGCTTCCATCTGCTGACCAAGGAACTGGACCACGATGACGACGAGGTCACGGCGACGATGAAAATCCGGCGCAGCAATGTCTATCGGAAATATGCCGACACCATCGAGGGCCTGTATGCCTGATCTGGCGCCGGCACCTGATGCGATCTGCGCCGTCGAGGGGGGATGCTAGACAAAAAAACGGCCCCGACGGGGGAGGCGTCGGGGCCGTTCATGCGGGGTCCGGTTGGCTTGCGGCAGCGACGCAATGCCCCTGGGGAGGGGGCCGACGGGCGGGCCGAGGGAGGGCGGCCGGGCCGTCGTTCAGAGCATCGCCGGGGGATCGCAAGTGGGGATCAACCGGCTCCGTCGTCTGGTGTCGCGCAGCTCTCGTGCCCCTGAGGGAGGGCAGGGGGCGAGGCGCAGCAGACACCGTCCTGGTGTTGGAGCCCTATACCGAGGGAGGGCGGCGGAGGGCTCCGGTCGTCTGAAGCGGGGGAAGCGCTTCAGTTAGGCGCGTCGTCGGGCCGAGGGAGGGCAGCCTTTCGACGCGAAACTTGCCGTGTCTCCGACCAGGCAGCGGGCCGATCGGAGACAGGTCTGCCGGTCAGGCGCCGAAGCCGGCGGCCTCATGGCCATGGCGGCCATGCGAGGCGACCGAGCGGATCTCGCCACGCGAGATGCCGATATCGGCCAGCATGCGGTCGTCGAGCGACTTCAGCTCGGCATAGGTCCGACGCTCCAGGCGCCACCGGACCGTCCGGGCGATCAGGTTCTTGAGCGAGATGACGCCGGGAATGAAGGCGGTCATGACTTTGGTCTCCTTGGTTGCGCCGTCATCGTCCGAGTGATGCCTCTCGACCGGTCGCGTGCCGGCGGGGGCCGGTCGCGGTTGCTGGGGGCTCGGTCGGGGCGCCTCGTCGGCGGCGCGTCGTATCGTTTCGATGAGCTAGAGATACGCCTGATCGATCGGTTCCGGGAGGGGTCTATTTCGCACTGCAACAATGCAGCTTCTGCATGGCACCAGACCCGTGCGCGATCTGCACGGCCCGTCCATCGTGCCTGCGGCGAGTGATCGGGCTTTGGGAGCGGGCATGTGCCGTGCATAATGAGGCCAGCCGGAACCGGGGAGGCGCGCCGGCACCCGCCATGAGGAGATGGTGACGGGTGCGGGCGTGCGTGGTTCATGGCTGTCGGACCGGCGGCATCAATGGGCTGCGGACACTGCGGCACTCATATGGTGATGCGGTGTCGGACATGCCGGCCACCCGGTTCCGATCACAATGACGATCGCAACCAAAATACGAGAGATGGGGAAGCGATGAAGCTCAATCCGATCCGGACCGCCACGGCGGCCGTTGCAGCCACGATGATCGTCGCCGCGGCACCGGCCTGGGCGGCCGGGGGCAAGATCGGCGCCCTTATGCCGCTGACTGGCGACCTGCAGGCCTATGGCGTGGCCTCGGTCACCGGTGCCGAGCTGGCGCTGGAAGAGATCAACAGCCAGGGCGGCCTGCTTGGCGGCAAGCTCGGCCTTGAGGTCGCCGACACCCAGACCAATGCCCAGGCGGGCGTTGATGCCGCCCAGCGGCTGGTGTCGGTGGCGGGTGTGAACGGCCTGGTCGGCGCGTTGTCGTCGGGCGTCAGCATTCCGGTGGCGACCACTGTCTCCGCCACGCGGTCGGTGCCGCAGATTTCGCCGGCGTCGACCTCGCCGGTGATCACCTCGCTGGACGACAAGGACTTCATGTTCCGCTCGGTGCCGTCCGATGCCCTTCAGGGTACCGTGATGGGCAAGCTTGCAGCCGATGAGGGCTACAAGACCGTGTCGATCATGTACATCAACAACGACTATGGCCAGGGTCTGGCGGAAGAGTTCACCAAGACCTTCGAGAAGAATGGCGGCAAGGTCGCGGCTACGCTGGCCTTCGAGGCTGGCAGCGCATCCTATCGCGGCGAGCTGACCAATGCATCGAAGGATGGCGCCGAGGCTCTGGTGCTGATTGCCTATCCTGAGAATGGCACCACGGTCGTGCGGCAGGCGCTGGAAGAGGGCCTGTTCAGCAAGTTCGTGTTCTCCGATGGCCTGAAGGCGCCCGAGATGTCGGCGGCGATCGGCGAGGAGTATCTGAAGGACACGGTCGGCATCGCGCCGGAAGCCCTGGCCGACAGCCCGGCCGCCAAGCTGTTCCGCGAGGCCTATGAGGCGAAGTACAAGGAACTGCCGCCGAAGCCCTATATCGACACCACCTATGATGCGGTCTATGTCCTGGCGCTGGCCATGGAGAAGGCCGGTTCGACCGATGGCACCAAGATCCGCGACGCGCTGCGCGAGGTCGCCAATGCGCCGGGCGAGAAGGTGATGCCGGGTGAGTGGCAGAAGGCGGTGGCGCTGATCAAGGAGGGCAAGGACATCGACTATGTCGGCGCATCGGGTTCGCTCGATTTCGATGCCGCGGGCGACGTGTCCGGCACCTTCGCGATCTATGAGTTCAAGAACGGCACGGTCGAGACGCGCGAGATCGTCGAGCCCAAGCTCTGACCATCGACAATCCGACAAGCCCGGCATGCCGGTTCCGGCATATCGGGGCCTGCGGTCCGACGAAAACGGCAGCCGGTGCGAACCGGCTGCCGTTTTCATGCATTTAGGGGTCGGCTGGCCTACACAGACAGGCATCAGCGATATATCTTAAAGATGCACCGTCTCTTGAAGATGTACCGTCGTGTTTCGCGCCGGCCTGTCCCGCCGTCGAAGGCTCCGATTGTCATGCGTCTGACCACGTTTTCCGACTATGCGCTGCGCAGCCTGATCTTTGTGGGGGTGGCACCGGGGCCGCTGGTGACCATCGGCCAGATTGCCGAGGCCTATGGCATCTCGCGCAATCATCTGATGAAGGTGGTCCACCAGCTTGGCCGGCTGGGCTATCTGGAGACCGTGCGCGGCAAGGGCGGCGGGCTCAGGCTGGCCCGCCTGCCGGCCGATATCCGCGTGGGGCAGGTGCTGCGCGAGACGGAACGGGACAGCAGCCTGCTTGAGTGTTTCGAGCCGGGTGGCCATTGCGCGATCCTGCCCGCCTGCACCCTGCGGGGCGCGCTGGCCGAGGCGGAAGAGGCGTTCTTTGCCCATATGGACCGCTATACCCTGGCCGATCTGATCCGGCCGCGCTGCGATCTCGCGGCCCTGCTGCGGCTTCAGGTGCCGGCCATTGATGCGGCGTGAGCCAGGGCAGGGGTCTGGCTCAGCACCGTGGCGTGGAAGAATGCCGCCGCATCCTCTTTAGCCTCTGCCGGCATGGCGACGCGCTCGCCGGGAAAATATGTCCGCGCGCGCGTGAATTCGCTGTCGATGAAGGCACCGATCACCGGATCGAGCGGCGCGCTGCCTAGCTCATGGCTGACCGTCTTGCGCGCCAGCAGCGCCTCTGCCACTGCCCTGACCTCTGCCGGCACCTCGCCTTCCGACATCAGGGTCTGGAACTGCATCGGTGGGAACTGTGCCTGCGGATGCAGGCGCAGCCATCTGAGCGCCATGGCCGGCCGCAGCGCATAGAAGATCTTCTTCTGCGGCACCGATCGGCCATCGCCAAAGGCCGTGGCACGCTGGTGTTCACCCAGATGCAGATAGTGGCGGGCGATCAGGGCCGGGTTGGCATGACGTTCGGCGAGATCGAGAAAGGCCTGCCGGAACCGGTTGTCGCCGCGATAGATCACCGGTGACATCAGCCATTCCAGGATCACCGCATTGCCCTTCACCAACAGGTGCAGGGCCTTGCCCAGATCCCAGCCATTGACGTCGAAAATCGCATCCAGCGGGGTTTCGATCACGTCGCGGGGCGGCCAGGGCGTCAGATACTGGTCGAGGCTGCGGACATAGACGAAGCGGCAGTCATAGTCGCTGTCGGGTGATGGAAAGCCCCAGGCCCGGCTGCCGCTTTCGATGGCGAGCGGAATGGTCACCCGATGATCGCTGCACAGAGCGTCCAGTCGCCGGTCGATCTGACCGACAATGACGGGGTCCATGTCCGGGGCGATCTGGCGCAACGACATTGCAGACCTCCGACTGGTGAATACGGGCCGCCAGCATGCCCCAACCTCCGGTCGCGGACCAGCCACAGTGGCGATGTCCGCATGAAACGCCCGCTAGTGACGGCACCCGTGAGTTATGGCGCGCCGTCTTCGACGCCCGGCGTGGCAGCCTTGATCGCCGCCCAGTCCAGGCCGAAGCGCGCCAGATATTTGCGCAGCCGGTCGGCGTCATTGGGCGCGGTCCTGGCGGCGCGGGAGACGGGAAACAGCATCCGGCCGGCGGCGCTCAAGCTCGGTGCGGTCCGGCAGACCCGCACCACCTCGGCAAGCTGCACCCGGTCGAACGGGTCGATCATGGCCAGCCGCCCGGCATCGAGCACGGCCGACAGATCATCGGCCGGGGCAGGCGGCGCGGCTGCCCGCCATTGGCTGGCCAGCCGCGCGATTTCCTCGATCACCACGGCTTCGGTGATCCGCCCTGATGGGGCCAGTGTTGCCATGCGGGTGATCGAGGCGCCGAGATCGCGGAAATTACCGGGCCAGAGTGCTGTGGGGGCGGTTGCGAAGGCCAGATAGCGCTGCCGCGCCTCGCGATTGAACGACACCTGCCGGCCCTCGCGCTCGGCATGGCGGCGCAACTCGACATCGATATTCGGGTCGATGTCTTCAGGGCGCGCGCGCAGGGCCGGCAGATCGACGCTCCACAGATTGATCCGGGCCAGCAGGTCATCCCGGAAACGGCCGGCACGCACTGCCTGGCCAAGATCGCGATTGGTGCCGGCGATCAGTTGGAACCGGCTTTCCACCTCGCGATCACTGCCGACCGGCAGGAAGCGGCGATCTTCGACCGCGCGCAGGATCATGGCCTGTTCGTCCAGGCCCAGTTCGCCGATTTCGTCCAGAAACAGCACACCGCCGTCGGCGGCTTTCAGCAGGCCGGAGCGGTCGGTGATGGCCCCGGTGAAGGCGCCGCGGACATGCCCGAACAGGGCCGACATCGCCGCGTCGCCGCGCAGCGTGGCACAGTTCACCTCGACCAGCGGCCCCGCGATCTGCCGGCGGGCCTTCTTCAGCGCATAGATCCGCCGGGCGAGTTGTGATTTGCCGGCACCAGTCGGGCCGGTCAGCAGCACGGGTGCCGACGACCGGATCGCCACCTGTTCGATGCGGTCGATCAATTGGTTGAACGCGGCATTGCGCGTTTCGATACCGGCTTTCAGGACCGACACGCCCTCGGCTTCCTCGGCGCGGAAGCGTGTGGCGATCCGGTCATAGCGCGACAGGTCGATATCCACGATGGTGTGGCTGCCGGGGCTGTCGTCACGATCACGCGCCCGGGGCGGCGAGATCTGCAACAGCTTTGCCGGAATGTAGCGAGCCTCGACCAGCAGGAACCAGCAGATCTGCATCACATGAGTGCCGGTGGTGATGTTGATCAGATAGTCTTCCGTCTCGGTATCGAATGGATAGCGGCGCGCGAAATCATGCAGAGCCGCATAAACCTCTTCCAGATCCCACGGGTTGGTCAGCGATATCAGATGCGGGCGCAGGGTCAAAGCCGGTGCCACCTCGGCGATGTCACTGGCCAATTGCTGATACAGACCCTGCGAATGGGTGTCATGGATCAGTTCCAGCCGATCGAGCCCGATGGCGGCCGCCTGCTGGCAGAGCGAGATGGTCGGTCGCCATCGCTTCCAGCGGGCAGGCATGCGGCCGGCATCCAGCGTTGTGCCGACAAAACCCAGAGCGACGCGGCGCTTGGCCATTGCGATGATCCCATAGGATAAGCAACGAGATAGAAAGATAATTCACGCGGCCAACACAGGATGCAAGCCCGATGCATGCGGCTGCTGTTTATAGATGTCGGAACAAGGCGTTATGGCGTAGCGCGCGCGGTCGGGCCTGAACCGGCACGCTTCTGGCAAAGCCGGCCCTGTTGACACCTCTTGAGACGACCACCGGGCAGCCGCCCGACCAGAAGGATCAGAACCATGAGCGGCAGCTATGATCTGTTGAGCCAGGTTTATGAACCCGCGCGCCATGCCGGTGCCGCACCGGTGAAGATGTGGACCCGGGGCGTGCCGGTGGCCGAGCTGCCGATGCAGCAACTGCTGAACACGGCCTCGCTGCCCTTCATCTACAAATGGCTGGCGGTGATGCCCGACGTCCATTTCGGCAAGGGATCGACCATCGGATCGGTGATCCCGACCCGGGGCGCGATCATTCCGGCGGCAGTGGGGGTGGATATCGGCTGCGGCATGATGGCGGTGCGCAGCTCGTTGACCGCGGCCGATCTGCCGGACACGCTGGCGCCGTTGCGCACGGCGCTGGAGCAGGCCGTGCCGCATGGCCGCCGTGTCGGGCGCGGCAAGCGCGATACGGGATCCTGGGCGGTGCCGCCTGAGGCCGCCACCCGTGCCTGGGCGGATCTGGCACCGGATTTCGACCGGATCACCGATCGTCATCCGGCGCTCGCCAAGGCCAATGCGCTGGTGCATCTGGGCACGCTCGGCACCGGCAATCATTTTCTGGAAATGTGCCTGGATGAAGCCGACCGGGTCTGGTTCATGCTCCATTCCGGATCGCGCGGCGTGGGCAACATGATCGGCACCCATTTCATCGCCCTGGCCCGGCGCGAGATGGAGCGGTTCTTCATCAACCTGCCCGATGCCGATCTGGCCTATCTGGCCGAGGGCACCGAGCATTTCGACGATTATGTGCAGGCGGTGGACTGGGCGCAGCGCTTCGCCATGGCGAACCGCGCGGTGATGATGACCCACGCGATCGCGGCCGCACGCCAGGTGTTCGATCGACCGTTCACGGCGCATCTGGAAGCGGTGAACTGCCACCACAACTATGTGGCGCGTGAGCGGCATTTCGGCCAGGAGGTGCTGGTGACGCGCAAGGGTGCGGTGCGGGCGGCCGAGGGTGTGATGGGCATCATCCCCGGATCGATGGGGGCGAAATCCTTCATCGTCCGCGGGCGCGGCAATGCCGACAGCTTCTGCTCGTGCGCGCATGGTGCCGGACGGGTGATGTCGCGGACCGAGGCTCACCGTCGCTTCACGCTGGATGATCATCTGCGCGACACCGCCGGTGTCGAATGCCGCAAGGATGCCGGGGTTCTGGACGAAACTCCGCGTGCCTACAAGGATATCGACGCGGTGATGGCGGCTCAGGCCGACCTGGTCGAGATCGTCCACACGCTGAAGCAGGTGGTGTGCGTGAAGGGGTGAGGGGCCCCGCCTGTCAGATCACGCCGATCAGGCGCAGCCACAAGGCCTGCAACGGCCACAGGATCAGGATGGTGATGGCGGCGGTGATCAGGCACAGCCGCGCCACATCCCGCGCCGGCAGCGGCCCGATCAGGATCGCCATCATCAGTGGTGGCGCCTGATAGGGCAGAACGACGGTGGAGAATCCGGCGACCTGGGCCGCCAGAATGGCGGCGGGGCTGAGCCCGGTGGCGGCGCTGAGATCGCTGGTGAGCGGCGTGAGGACCGCCGGCACGCCGGACAGGGTGGTTGCAAAGGCGATCGCAGTTGCAAGCCCGCTCATCCGGGCGAAATTGCCGATCGCCTCACCCGGCACCAGCCCGGCCGCATCCAGCAGCACGCCGGCCAGCCAGCCGCCGAGCCCGGCATGGACGATCAGCGCCCCGAGGCCGATGATGCCGGCCGCATAGAACACCGGCTCCATGTTCAGCGTCTGCAGGGCACGCGGCGGCAGGAAGCCCGATCGCGGGATCAGGCAGATCACCGCCACCGTCATGCTGATCCAGGCCGGCGAGATGTGGTGCAGCGCGTCGGTCATCCAGAAGCACAGCGCCAGACACAGCAGGCCCGCCAACCGGCGCTGCGCCCTCGTCATCGGCTCCGGCGTTGCCGGTCGGCCGGCCATTGCCACCCGGTCGCGGCCATAGAGCGCCAGCAGCACACCCGCCAGCACGACCGTCTTCAACAGCCCGAGCACCGGAAAATTCGTCACCAGATAGGACGAGAACGTCGGCACCGGCCCTGATGCCGCCTCGATGATGCCGACCATCACATTGTTGGGCACATTCGCGGGCAGGATGGTGAAAGAGGGCAGGAAGGTGCCGATCACGCCCGCCAGCATCAGGCCGGTGTGGCGGCGCGTGCCGGCCGTGAAGCCCAGATGCTCGCCCAGAGCGGCCAGAACCGGCAGGATCAACACGATCCGGCCCATGGCCGAGGGCATCAGGAAGGCCATGACCAGCCCGAAGATCAGGCAGCCGATCAATGCGCCGCGATAGGTACCGCCCACCCGCCGGGCCAGATGGCCGGCGATATAGGCGCCGAGCCCGCTCTGGCGCACCGCGACCCCGATCACCAGCCCTGAGAAGATCAGCCAGAAGGCCGAGGAGGTGAGCCCTGAGAACACCACCTCGGGCGGTGCCAGCCCGGTGAGCATCGCAATGGTGAAGAAGCCGAGAGCGGTGACCGCTTCAGGCAGCAGCCCGGTTGCCCACAGCCCCAGCGTCGCCACCACCAGCGCGGCGGCGGTGGCCGCCTCTGCCGTCAGCCCGCCGGGATGCAGGCCCAGTTCCGGCAGCGCGCGCACGCTCAACGATGCGATCAACAACAGGCCGGCGATGATGGCGGGCAGACGCGGATGGCGGGCTGAAGCGGCGGGCATCAAGGTCTCGGTCTCCGTGCGGAACTGCGAGACCATAGGATTTCCGGTTCCGGTGCTGCCTGCAAACGCCGGTATGCCATGGCAGGGATGCGCAGCGGTCGGTGCGCATCCCGAAACAGGAACGGGGATGGCACGATCGCCATCCCCGTTCCCGGCTTTCTTGATCAGGTATCCGGTCAGCGCACCATGCGGCGGTGCGATTTCGGGTCCGCCTGCGCGGTCCGGCCGCGACGATACAAGCCTTCTTCCGACAGCAGACCGGCGGGGCGGGTCAGCAGGATCACCTGCAACAGCACGCCGATCAGCAGCAGACGCAGCGCGCCGGCCTGGGTCGTCAGGCTGGCCGGCAGAACCTGGCTGATGATGAACTCGCTGCCCGACCACAACACCCAGATCGCGAAGGCGCCAAGGATGGCACCGCGATTGTTGCCGCTGCCGCCGGCGATCAGCATCACCCAGACCAGGAAGGTGCCGACCTCGGGCATAAAGGCTTCCGAGCTGATGAAGCCAATGAAATGGGCATAGAGCCCGCCGGCCAGCCCCATCAGCGCCGCACCGAACACGAAGGCCTGGATGCGGAAGCCGACGACGTTCTTGCCGGCGGCCGCTGCCGTGTCCTCATTCTCGCGGATCGCCCGCAGCACCCGGCCCCAGGGCGACAGGCGGGCGCGTTCGATCAGCAGATAGACCACCACCACCAGCACCAGAACCAGTGCCAGATAGCCCAACTCGAAATAGCCGCTGTTGAAGAATGGCCGCGGAATGCCCGGCACGCCGCGCACGCCATTGGTCAGCCAGGCCTCGTTCTTCAGGAACAGGCGAACGATCTCGGCGATGCCGATGGTGGCGATGGCCAGATAATCGGCGCGTAGATTGAGACAGATCAGCCCGATGAACAGGCCGAGCAGCCCGGCCACGATCATGCCCCCGATCAGCCCGATCGGCAGTGGCAACCCGAAACCGCCCAGATAGGTGCTGCTGGGCGGGCCGGTCAGGATCGCCGAGGTATAGGCGCCCAGCGCATAGAAGGCGACGATGCCGAAATTGAACTGTCCCGACAGCCCCCACTGCACGTTGAGCGCCAGACAGACGATGGCATAGATACCAACCGAGGTGAGGAAAAACACCGCATAGGTGGTAAGGCCCCCCATTTCCATCAGACCTTCCTCCCCGCGAACAGGCCGGTCGGGCGGACCAGCAGCATCAGAACCATGATGGCGAAGGCGACCGCCGGCTTATAGGCCGGCGATATGAAGGTGGTCGACCATTCCTGCACGATGCCGATCACCAGCCCGCCGGCGATGGCGCCGTAAGGGCTGCCGATGCCGCCCAGAATGGCGGCCGCGAACACCGGCAGCAGGATGTTCCAGCCCATGGTCGGGTGCAGGCGGGTGTCCATGCCAAGCAGCACGCCGGCGGTGGCCGCCAGCGCGATGCCGATGCCCCAGGTCCAGACCACGATCCGGTCGACCGAGATGCCGGTGACCTGCGCCAGATCGCGATTGTCGCTCATCGCGCGCATCGCCTTGCCGACCCGGGTCTTCTGCAGGAACAGATGCAGCGCCAGCACCAGGGCCGCGGCAACGCCGACGATCATGAAATGCGCCGGCTTGATCCGGAAATCGCCGAAGCGATAGGGCATCTGGATGCCCGACTGATAGACCTGGGTTTCCGAGCCGAACACCATCTGCAACAGCGCCCGCAGGATCAGGGCGGTGCCCACCGACGAGATCAGCAGGATGACCGGCTGGGTCTTGCGCAGCCGGCGATAGATGGTCTGGTCGATGGCGATCGCGAACAGAACCGCGCCAGCGGCGCCGAAGGGCAGGGCGATGATCGGCGGCACGCCGAAGGTGGTGACAATGCCCAATGAGAGATAGGCACCCAGCGTCATGAAGTCGCCATGGGCGAAATGTGGAAAGCGCAGGATGGCATAGATCAGCGACAGGCCCACCGCGCCCAGCGCGAAGATGCTGCCCAGAACAATGCCATAGATGGTGAGCTGAATAAGATCGGTCATTCTGCCTGACCTCCGCCCAGGAACATCTCGGCCACCTCGCGATTATCGAGCAAGGCCGACCCGGTGTCGGTGAAGCGGTCGCGGCCCTGGACCAGAACATAGCCGCGATGCGACATGGCCAGAGCCTGCTTGGCGTTCTGCTCGACCATCAGGATGCCGACGCCCAGTTTGTTGATTTTGATGATGTTCTGGAACATCTGATCGATGACCGCCGGCGCCAGGCCCGCGGTCGGTTCGTCCAGCAGCAGCAGCTTGGGTTCCAGCATCAGCGCCCGGCCCATCGCCACCATCTGGCGCTGGCCGCCCGACAGCGATCCCGCTGGCTGGCGGCGCTTCTCGCGCATCACCGGGAACAGGTCATAGATCCGCTCCATGGTGGGGCGGAAATCATCACGGCGGATGAAGGCGCCCATTTCCAGGTTTTCCTGAACCGTCAGGGTCGGGAAAACATTGTTCTCCTGCGGCACATAGCACATGCCGTGATGGACGATGCGGTCGGGCCGCAGATTGGTGATATCGGTGCCCTGAAAGCGGACATGGCCCTGGCGGATCTTCACCAGGCCAAACACCGCCTTCATGGCCGTCGACTTGCCGGCACCGTTGGGGCCGATGATGACGACGATCTCGCCCTCATCCACCCGCATGTTGATGCCGTTCAGGATGTCCACTTCGCCATAGCCGCCGCGGACGCCCTCGACTTCGAGCAGAGCCATTCTGTTCCTCGTTCGACTGCGTGTGCGTCACGCCTTGCGGCGGAAGGCTTCCGGATCACCGGCCGATCCCAGATACGCATCCAGAACCGTCTGGTTGGCGCGGATCTCGGCCATGGTCCCCTGGGTCAGCACGGTGCCCTGCGCCATCACGATCACCGGATCGCACAGTTCCGCCACCAGGTCCATGTCATGCTCGATGATGCAGAAGGTCATGCCGCGCTCGCGGTTGAGCGTGCGGATGACATCGGCCAGCTTGACCAGCAGGGTGCGGTTGACACCGGCGCCCGGTTCATCCAGCAGCACCAGCTTGCAGTCGTCGACCATCATGGTGCGGCCCAGTTCCAACAGCTTCTTCTGCCCGCCGGACAGGTTGGCCGCCAGCTCGCCGGCAACATGAGTGATCTCCAGGACGTCGAGCACCTCCATCGCCTTGCGGCGGATAACGGCATCCTGTCGCTTCACCCGGCCCCAGGCGGTCCAGGCGGCGATCAGGCTTTCGCCCGCCTGATCCGGCGGCACCATCATCAGGTTTTCGAGCACCGTCATCCGGCCCAGCTCATGCGGGATCTGGAAGGTGCGCACCACGCCCATGTCGAACAGCCGGTGCGGCTTCATGCCGGTGATGTCGCGGCCTTCCAGCAGCACGCGGCCGCTGGTCGGCGGCAGCGCACCGGCGATGATGTTGAACAGCGTGCTCTTGCCGGCACCATTGGGCCCGATCAGGCCGGTCACGGAACCTTTCGGCACGTCGAGCGAGCAGTCATCGACGGCCGCAAGGCCCCCGAAGCGCTTCACGAGGTTTTGTACGGAAATCAAGGCCGACATCGCTTCCATATGTCGAAGTTGGCCGCATGTCGCCGCATCGTCCCGCGGGGGCCGGACGGCGGGCGACGGTT
Organism: Tistrella bauzanensis; assembly: GCF_014636235.1. NCBI lineage: Bacteria > Pseudomonadati > Pseudomonadota > Alphaproteobacteria > Geminicoccales > Geminicoccaceae > Tistrella > Tistrella bauzanensis. The sequence continues at coordinate 5,805 of NZ_BMDZ01000043.1, read as the reverse complement.
GCCCCTGATGGAATGCTGCGCGCTCAGGTTTCGCGCGTCCAGCCGTTACATGATCGGACAGGCTTGCGGTGCATCATTTCCCCCCAGCACCGGGCCGATCCGTGCCCTCCCTGGAAGGCTTCGGACCTAAGTAACCAAACCGCCGCGTGGTGGCAACACCGAAACCAGCGCCCTGCGTTCGACATCGATTCCGAGGTTTCGGCCGCATGTTTCGCCAATTCAGGCGGCAGTTTGCGTCCTGTTTATTTCAGAGGGGCATGTCGCGGTCTGGGCGGTGGATCAGAATCATGCCGTTGTGCACCGCAAAAGAAATTTTGTGCGCCGGCAGACCGTCCTTCGACCTCACTTTGTTCAAGAATTGGTATACCGAAGCGCAGCTTCTCATTGCGATCATCCTGTGGGGGCAGGCACGGCGCCGACCGCCGCATGCAGGGCAGAGCCGGCCTTTCGACCGTCACGTCCACATCCATAACATGAAATATATGTCATAACATGCGACTTAAGATTGCTGTATCGCGGCGAATTCGCCGACATATAATGCAGCGCTGAAGCGCATTCGCCACCGGGTTGCCGGGTGCTGCACAGGTCTCCTTTATGGCAACGATGGGCTGTCATACATGCTGAAGTCGGCACTGAGCCGTTTGACCGGCACCCTGCACCGACCGGTGCATGTCAATCGACCCTCGCTGCAGGTCTTTCCGGCACTGGACGTGACCCGTGTCGCCACCGAAATGCGGCTGGAGGCCGAAGGGCGGGCGCGAGGGGCGGCGGAGCAGCCACCGACAGACAGCCTGGTCCCCGACGACATGGAAGCGCGGGTGGCGGAAGAGGTGAACGCCCAGAACAACCGCGCCTATGAAATCTATGAGGAACAGCTTCACACTTATTCCGAGCGGCTGGCCGGATTGGCTTTCGAGGACCGCTTCAACGAGATCCGGATGGCCGCGCCGGAATGTCTGTCGGAATTCCGCGCCGAGGCGGCGAAGGGGCTGGACGAGCTTCACGGTCTGCGCCGGCATCTGCGCGAGACCGAGGCCGAGCGCGACGACTTCCGATCCCGCCACGGATTGAAACGGGTGGCGCGGGTGCACACCCCCCTGCGTCACAGCCTGTCGATTGCCGTTATCGTGCTGCTGCTGCTGATCGAGACGATCGCCAATGGCAGCTTTTTGGCGGTCGGCAATCAGGCGGGGCTGCTTGGTGGCGCCTCGCAAGCATTCTTCTTCGCGGCACTCAATATCGGTGTCGCCTTCGCACTGGCCTATTGGGGCGTGTCTTGCCTTGCGCATCGCCACGGCGTCATCAAAGGCATCGGCATTCTGGCGTTGCTGCTGTATGTGATGCTTGCGACAGTGATCAATCTGGCCCTGGCCCATTACCGGGAAGCGGCGGAGGTGCTGGCCGATGATGCCGGGCGCGAGGTGATGCGGCGGCTGGTCGAGGCGCCGTTGGTGATGGCCGACATCCAGTCGTGGATCCTGTTCGGCATCGGCCTGCTTTTTTCGGTGCTGGCCTTTGCCGATGGCTGGCAGTTCCGCGACCCCTATCCGGGCTATGCCGGCGTGCAGACCCGGCTGGATGCGGCCCGCGCCGCCTATACCAGCCGCAAGATCGCCCTGATCGACACCCTCGACGACATCCGCAAGGACTATACCGAGACGCTGGGCGAGGTGAGCCGCGACCTGTCGGAGCGGCGCAAGGATTACGACGCCATCATCGCCAACCGCCAGCGCCTGCAAAACCTGTTCGAACAGTCGCAGGTGACCCTGGATGCCGCCGGCACCGCTCTGCTCCGGATCTATCGCGGCGCCAATCAGGCGGCGCGCACGACAGCGCCGCCACCACGGTTTTCCGAGGGCATAGGGCTTCAGCGCATCCCGGCCACGATCTCAAGGCTGGACGAGACCGACCGCGAGGCGCTGAACGCGGCGATCCGCAGTGCCCAGCAGGTGCTGGAGGCGGGCATCGTCGAGATCAACGATGCCTTCGCGCAGGCCGTGGAGAAATACCGCCAGCTCGATACCCTGGTGCGGGAGGCCGAGGATGGCACGGCGGCGTAGACGGCGTGGCGCCGCCCGTGATGTCGGCGGCCTGATCTGGCTTGCCGTGGTGACCCTGGCGGTATGCGGAATCCTGGGGGGCGGCGCCTATCTCTGGGCGACCAGCACGCCGCAGCCCGATCTGGACCCGGTGACCCTGTGCCCGGTCGATGGGCCGCGGGCGATCACCGTGATCCTGATCGACAGTTCCGACCCGCTGCCCGACCTCACCCGGCGCGAGGTGCTGGCGCATCTGTCGGACCTCGCCACCACCGCCCCGGAACATAGCCGGGTGGATCTGCGGGTTCTGATGCCGGAGGCGGCCGAAAGCCGGTTGCTGTTCAGCCGCTGCAATCCGGGTGACGGCAGTGGCCTGGATGAGTGGACAGCCAATCCGGCCATGGCCCGCAAGCGCTGGGTCGCCGCGTTCGAGACGCCGCTTGCCGAGGCACTCGACGAGGGATTGGCGCCGGTCGAGGGCGCGGTCTCGCCGATCATGGCGGCCATCCAGCAGATTGCTGTCGACAGTTTCACCGGCCGGGCGGTGAAGGATCTGCCCAAGACCCTGGTCGTGGTATCGGACATGATCGAGAACACGCCATCTTATTCACAGTATCGCGGCGATCTGTCGTTTAGCCGCTTTGCGGCCTCTCCGGCCCATCGCCGCTATCGCACCGATCTGAACGGTGCTGCGGTGACTCTGTTCTATCTGGAACGGGCGACGGCACGGATCGACAGCGTTGCCCATGTCGAGTTCTGGGCCCGATGGGTGAGCGAGAATGGCGGCAGTTTCACGCGGGCGCGCAAATTGCAAGGAGCCGGGTGAATGGCGGAGCATCGCGCCGAGACCCTGACCGGTCCGGTCGTTTTCGGGCTGTTCGTGATCGCCGGCATGGGCTTCATCGGCACGGCCAAGCTGCTGATGCTGGGGCCGGTTCCAGTGACCGGCCTGCCGGTCGCGATGATGCTGATCTATGCCGGCTGTCTGATGGCCTTCCGGCGGCTGCGGCTGCGCAGCGATCAGGCGGGCGACAACCTGTATTACATGGGCTTCCTGTTCACGCTCACCAGTCTTGGCGTGTCGCTCTATCAGTTCACGGCCGATGGCTCGGCCGACGACATCATCCGCAATTTCGGCATCGCTCTGGGCTCGACCATCGCCGGGGTGCTGCTGCGGGTGATGTTCAACCAGATGCGGCCGGATCCCGTGGAGGTGGAGCATGTGGCGCGCATCGAGATGTCCAACGCCGCGCGCCGGCTGCGCCGCGAACTCGACGACACGGTGCGCGAGTTGTCGCATTTCCGCCGTGCCACCGAACAGGTGATGGCGGAAGGCTTCGACGAGATCCTCACCACCACCCGCACGGTTTCCGAACGCCTGCTGGCCGAGATTACCGAGACCAGCCAGCGCGTGGCCCAGCCGCTGGAGGCCGCCTCGCAATCGTCGCGTGCCACACTCGACACTCTGACCACCCGGGTGTCCGACACGCTGGGGGGTGCCGCGCGCAAGCTGGCCGATGATACCGACGGGCTGTCGGCCAATGCCGGACGGGTGTCGTCGTCGCTTGCCGCGACCGCCGAGCGGCTGACCGCGATGCAGACACCGGAACAGGTGATCCAGATCCGGCTTGAGCCGGCGGTGGAGGCGCTTGCCGCCGCTGCCCGGTCGGTCGGCGCCAGCACGCGCGAGAACACCGAGGCACTGGCGACGGTTCTGGCACGCAGCGACGCCCAGACCGCCGCCCGTGATGCGGATGTCGCCCGGCGCGACGAGGCCCGCGATGCGCTGATGAGCCGGCTGGAGGCCACATTGGGCCAGACCGCCGCGGCGTTGAGCGCCCTGAATACGCAAAGCGAGACCCAGGCCCACCGCCACGAGGCTGAGGCCGCACGCATCATGGGCGCGGTGTCGGGGCTGGCTGCCACCACGGCCGCCGATCGGGTGCGCGACGCCGCCCGCGACGATGCGCGTGACGCCCTGCTGCGCGAGGTGGCCGCGGTGATGCAGGCGACGTCGCAGCGCGTGGTGGCGCTGGCGGCGCGGGCCGACAGCCAGTCGGCCGAGACGGTCGCCATGTTCGAAACCATCCAGAGCGTGCGCGGACAGTTGGATGCATTGCAGGCCGAAAGGGCCGCCGACGATGCGGCGCAGTGATGCCGGCTTCTCCCATGGTGGCCCAGCCGATGGCGGCCCATCCGATGGTGGGGTGCGGGGCAATGCCGCATCCTATCGCCGTGGCATCGTGCTTGGCCTCACCATGGCCGAGATCATGCTGCTGCTGGTGTTCTGCCTGATCATCGTGGCATCGGCGGTGTTCGCGCGTGATGCCCGCACCATCGCCCGGATGCGCGACGATCTGGCCGTGGCGCGGATCGAGCGCGAGCGTCTGCTGGCCGAGGCGCAGGTGATGACCTAGATGTTTGGTCCCGGCATTTGATGGTGCATTATTCAGCCAGGAATGGAAGGATGCACTATGGGACAAATTTTACACGGGAGCGCCCGCACGACAGCGGCAGTCCATCGAGCGATACAACATAGTCAAGAGAGCCTGAGGGTGCTGGCGAAGCGCTATGGCATCAACCAGAAGACAGTTGCCAAGTGGAAGAAGCGCACGGCGGTCAAGGATCTGCCGACGGGCCCGAAAGATGCTCATTCGACGGTGCTGAGCATCGAGGAGGAAGCGATCATCGTCGCCTTCCGCAAGCACACGCTGCTACCACTGGATGACTGCCTCTACGCCCTGCAGGCGACGATCCCGCACCTGACCCGCTCGTCCCTGCATCGCTGCCTGCAACGGCACGGGATCAGCCGATTGCCCGAAGTCACTGGAGACAAGGAGCCGAAGCGGAAGTTCAAGACCTATCCGATCGGCTACTTCCACATCGACATCGCCGAAGTGCAGACCGCCGAGGGCAAGTTGCGCCTGTTCGTCGCGATCGACCGAACCAGCAAGTTCGCCTTTGTCGAGCTGCACGAGAAAGCCGGCAAGGTGATCGCTGCCCAGTTCCTGCGCAACCTGATCGAAGCGATCCCCTATGCGATCCACACGGTGCTGACCGATAATGGCATCCAGTTCACCAATATGGCGCACCATAAATACGCCTTCCACCATATCTTCGATCGGGTCTGCGACGAACATGGCATCGAGCATCGCCTAACCAAGGTGAAGCACCCGTGGACCAACGGTCAGGTCGAACGCATGAACCGGACCATCAAAGAGGCGACCGTCAAACGCTACCATTACGACAGCCATGCCCAACTGACCGCTCACCTCCACGACTTCATCGACGCCTACAATTATGAGCGTCGATTGAAGATCCTCCGCGGGCTCACGCCATACGAGTACATCTGCAAATGCCGGACAACCGAGCCAGATCGCTTCAACCTAAACCCGCACCATCAAATGCCGGGACCAAACACCTAACCTTGGAACCGCGAGCGTTTGCGTGCCAGATGGGAAAAAAAGCCCGCCAACTCCGCTTCTGCGCGGAGCTGGCGGGCTGTCTTCACTTCTCTTTACGAACCCCCTTGAATGGGGTGCCGTCGCGTTTGCCGTCCATGAAGCGCCCGGTATCGGTGTCCCGCTTGGTCCAGGTCGCAGTTCGTGGATTATAGACCTGAGATCGGTCGCGGACTGCACCATTCCGGTGTCCGTCGCCTGCCGGAGGGTTGGTTGCCATTGTTGAGCCTGTTGCAGAATGGGCTCCAACCCTGTCGATGTCCGCTTGCCCCCGCGCTGCGGGGCTGATTCCCTCGGGTGAGGTG